>JAIXYA010000065.1 GCA_027490485.1 Comamonadaceae bacterium | reverse complement strand
GGCATGACCCCAGAAATCTTTGAATCGCGTGTCAGGTCTGACTTGTCTGTGAGACAAGTCATTGGTGGTGTTGGGTCCAGCAGTTTTTCCCCACCATCGCAAGCTGCCACAGCTCTGAATGCTTTTTTGCAGCAACGTGAAATTCAAGTGGCTATTTTTTTTTTTTTTTTTTACTTGGATTCTGCAAAACCCAGCGACGAAGACATCAAAAACTACTTTACTGAGCATGCCAAGGAATACCAAACGTCTGAGACTGTTGATATTGAGTATGTTGTTCTGGACCTTCCTACTGTTGAAAAAACCATCACTGTGTCTGAGGCTGACTTAAGAACTTATTTTGAACAAAATCAAAATTTGCTTAACGCCAAAGAAGAGCGTCGTGCCAGTCATATTTTGATTTCAGCGCCTAAAGATGCCAGTGCAGCCGACAAAAAACTCGCACTTGAAAAGGCGAAGTCTCTTCTCGCCAGTCTTCGTAAATCACCTGAATCATTTGCTGATTTGGCTGTCAAAAATTCTCAAGACCCAGGTTCATCCGCCAAAGGCGGGGACCTGGATTTTTTCGCTCGTGGTGCGATGGTTAAACCTTTTGAAGATGTCGCCTTCTCGCTGAAAAAAGGCGAAATAAGTGAGGTGGTTGAAACCGAATTTGGTTTTCACCTTATTCGCCTGACTGATATCAAGTCCTCTGCCAAATCATCTTTCCAAGAAGCCAAAGCTTCTCTTGAGCAAGATTTAAAAAGCGATCTTGCCAAGAAAAAATATGCTGAGTATGCAGATCAATTTTCAAATATGGTGTACGAGCAATCCGACAGTTTGAAGCCTGTCGCGCAGAAATTGAAATTAGATGTTCAAGTCGCAAGAGACATATCAAAACAATCTGCGAGCGGAGCTAAGGCACCTTGGTCAAACCCTAAGCTTTTACAAGCTATCTTCAGCTCGGATGCTATAGAAAAAAAGAACAATACAGAAGCAATTGAAACAGCGGCGAATCAGTTGGTATCGGCAAGAGTGGTTGCCCATAAGCCTTCAGTCAGTCTTCAAATTGAAGATGTCAAGCCCATACTAGTCCAAGCTGTTTTGTCGCAAAAATCTTTGGAACTGGCAAAAAAAGAAGGCAAAGACAATCTTGCGTCTTGGCAAAAAGATATGTCATTGGCCAAACTGCAAGTGCCTGTTGTGATTTCTCGTGAACAAACACAAAAGCTGCCAACAGCTTTGGTTGAGGCAGCCATGCGTTCTGATACAGCCAAGCTCCCCTTGTTGGTGGGCGTGGACTTGGGTGCCAAAGGTTATGGTGTTGTAAAAATCAATGCTGTATTGCCCCCCATTCCGGTGGCAGACCGCAAAGACTCTGTTTCTAAATATGCAAAAGCTTGGACTGCGGCAGAAAGTATGGCTTATTTCGGCTTTTTGAAGAGCTTATTCAAAGTCGAGTACGTCACCGAAAAACCTTCCTCTGGTAACCTTTTGAAATAATCTTGATTTCTTTAGTTGCATCAAGTCTTATAATTACTTTTCAATGGTGGCTGTAGCTCAGCTGGTAGAGTCCAGGATTGTGATTCCTGTTGTCGCGGGTTCGAGTCCCGTCAGCCACCCCAATTTTTTTCTCCCCCTTTTACTGGAGTATTGCTATGGCTGGTTTACTCTCTGATATAGATCCCGATGGACTTTTAGAATTCTCAGTTGTTTATACAGACAGAGCACTGAACCACATGTCCCAGAAATTTCAGGGGGTCATGAAGGATATTTCTGCCATTTTAAAAGAGGTATACCAAGCGCCCTCTGCTGTATTGGTTCCTGGAAGTGGCACTTTTGGAATGGAAGCTGTGGCGAGGCAGTTTGCGCATGGTCAAAAGGTCATGGTTATTCGCAATGGCTGGTTTAGTTATCGCTGGTCACAAATTTTCGACATGGGCCAAATTCCCGCTGAATCTGTTGTCATCAAAGCTCGCCAGTTAGATTCGCATGATCCACAATCTTCATGGATTCCTGCACCCATTGAAGAGGTTGTTGCCGCTATTGCACTGCACAAGCCAGCAGTTGTTTTTGCCCCTCATGTTGAAACATCTGCTGGCATGATCCTGCCTGATGATTACCTGCGGTCTGTTTCAGATGCCGTTCACCAAGTGGGCGGTTTGCTGGTTTTAGACTGTATTGCCTCTGGTGCCATGTGGGTCAACATGGCTTCTACTGGCGTGGATGTGCTTGTCAGCGCCCCTCAAAAAGGCTGGAGTGGCTCCCCTTGTTGTGCCATGGTCATGCTCAGTGAGCGTGCCAGAAAGCATATCGACAGTACGCAAAGTTCCAGTTTTGCATGTGATCTGAAAAAATGGCTTCAGATCATGGAAGGCTATGAAAAGGGTACCCATTCTTATCACACCACCATGCCTACCGATGCGCTTTCCCGTTTGCGTGAAGTCATGCAAGAAACAAAGACCTACGGTTTTGCAAAAGTCCGTCAAGAACAAATTGATTTAGGCTCACGTGTTCGCGATCTCTTAGAAAGTCGCGGGTTTGTCAGTGTTGCTGCAGATGGATTTAAAGCTCCTGGCGTGGTTGTCAGTTACACAACCGACCCCGAGATTCAAAACAGTAAAAAGTTTTTGGCTCTTGGTCTTCAGACTGCCGCCGGTGTTCCTTTGCAATGCGATGAACGACCAGACTTTATGAGTTTTAGGATTGGTTTGTTCGGTCTAGAAAAACTTCACAATATTGACAGAAGCGTTGCTCACCTTGAGACAGCGCTGACCAAACTGGGTTTCACTGAAAAACTGCCTGTTGCTGCCTAAGCTCTAGGGCTTCAGAACCATGGGTATGTGGATTGAATTGGGGATTTTTCTTCTGGTTTTTGTCTTTGCTTATTTTCAACTGAAAGAACTCAAGCAGGAAAAGTTAAAACGAGAAAAAGAGCGACTAGATTCCACAGAGCCCAAGGAATAAAAAACCGCGCCAAGTCATTACTTGGCGCGGTTTTTTTGTTAGTTAAAGAAGTTTAGAGCTTAAAGTCCGCCATTTTGTTGGGCAACCATCATGTAAAGCATGGTGATGGAAAGCAAAGTGTTGATACGCGAGGTCAACATTGCAGTTCTGGCAGCCTTGGCTTTTTCAGCAGGCTCGACAACAACCATACCTAAGGCCTTTTTCTGGTTAGGCCAAATGATGAACCAAACATTGAAGGCCATGATCAGGGCAATCCACATTCCGATACCGATGGCCGCGAATGGAACTTGAAGCGTCAGGGCAAGGAAAAGGTATTTTTGCATCCAAGCCAAGAGCAAACCAGTGACCACAGTCGCTAGTGCACCATAACGAAACCAAAACAAGGCTGTCGGGGCAATAACTTTGCTGATGGCTGGTTTTTGCTCATCAGGGATGCTGGCCATGGATGGAATTTGAACGAAGTTGAAATACCAAAGCAAGCCAATCCACATGATGCCAGTGACGACGTGAAGCCATCTCATCACAAACGTGCCCCAAGCGTGACCAAACTGTATGGGCTGGCCAGAGACAGTCGAGGCTATCCAGATAACCAAAATCAATAACACCAACCCTGCAAGCAGAGTTTTATAAAGGGATTGCAAAATTTGACTCATTGAGCACCTTAGAAGTTGAACAAAACATAACTAGCAAAAAAGCATTATCTCAAGAAGAGATTTTGCCATTATTTCGCTTTGACAGTTTAGTTGACAAGTACCAACTTGCCCATGACCTCACGCGAACCCATTCGCGAATAGGCCTGAAGCAGATTTTCCATATTGACGGTAGAGTCGATATGGGGTTTTATCTTTCCACTTCCGTACCATTCCAGCAGAGTTGCCATCATTTGGGCATTTGCTTTGGGTTCTCTTTTGGCGAAATCTCCCCAAAAAACGCCAACGATAGATGCGCCTTTCAAAAGCGCCAAATTCAAGGGTAAAGACGGGATAGGACCAGCAGCAAAACCGACTACCAAGTACCTGCCGCGCCAAGCAATGGATCTGAATGCGGGTTCTGCAAAATCGCCGCCAACGGGGTCGTATAAGACGTCAGGTCCTTTTCCTTGCGTCAATAATTTAATTTGATCGCGCAAGTTGTCTTGGCTGTAGTTGATGACCTCATCTGCGCCTAAATTTTTGCAAAGATCAAACTTGGCTTGCGTGGATGCCGGAGCAATGACTCTGGCCCCCATTGCTTTTGCGATTTGAATAGCGGCTGAACCTACGCCACCTGCTGCTCCGAGCACCAAAACCGTTTCACCTGCCTTGAGTTCTGCGCGATCAACCAAGGCATGGTAAGAGGTTGCATAAATCATGATGAAAGCCGCGGCATCAACCATGGGAAATTCAAGGGGAAGTAGGACGCAAAGTTTGGCAGGGGCAATTGTGTGTGTGCCAAACCCACCTGTGCCAGATAAGCAAGCCACTGCTTGACCAACAGCCAGATGCTTAACCTCAGATCCTATTGATTGGATAACACCAGCGTACTCTGACCCAGGAACAAAAGGAAGGCTTGGCTTCATTTGGTACTTGTTTTGAACAATTAAAATGTCAGGGAAATTGAGGCTTGCTGCTTTAATTTCAATGAGCACTTCTTCAGGGCCAGGTTGGGGTGTAGGCAAATCTACCCACTTAAGCGCTTCTACACCAATGGGGTTCTCACAAAGCCAAGCTTTCATCGTTATCTTTCTTTAAGGGATATGGAATTCATTTTATGTAAACCACAAATAAGGTTAAAAAAGACTTTTTTCATCTGTAAGCTCAAACCCTACAATGACACTTTATGGGAAGCCGCATGAAAATTCTTATTTCCAATGATGATGGTTACCAAGCGCTTGGCATTATCGCTTTGTACGAGGCATTGAAGGATATTGCTCAAGTTGAGGTGGTTGCTCCTGAGCAAAATAACAGCGCTAAATCTAATGCGTTGACTTTGCATTCACCCATCTATATTCGCACTGCCAGCAATGGCTTTAGATACGTCACAGGTACTCCGGCTGATTGCGTTCATATTGCCTTGACTGGCTTACTTGGTTACAAACCCGACTTGGTCGTCTCTGGCATCAATAACGGCGCCAACATGGGAGACGATACGATTTATTCTGGCACTGTTGGGGCGGCAATGGAAGGCTATCTGATGGGGGTACCTGCCATCGCTTTCTCGCAAGTCGACAGAGATTGGGTCCGTATCAAGGATGCTGCTGCTTATGCAAAACATTTGGTACAAACTTTAATGTCATCTCATCAAGCAAATGGTTCACCTTGGCTTTTGAATGTCAATATTCCTAACTTGCCTGTAGAGCAACTAGGGGCGGCTAAAGTCTGTCGCTTGGGGCGTCGGCACCCGGCGCAGCGTGTCATCACACAGGAAAGTCCGCGTGGCGAGACCATGTACTGGATCGGTGGCGCAGGTCCAGCCCGAGATGAAGCGCATGACACTGATTTCTTTGCGACATCCCAAGGTCATGTTTCGATTACACCTCTTCAAGTGGATT
>JAIXYA010000305.1 GCA_027490485.1 Comamonadaceae bacterium | reverse complement strand
TCTTTGTATCCAGATGCACAAGTCACTATTGGCCCTGTGATCGAAAACGGGTTTTATTATGATTTTTCATACAGTCGCCCGTTCACACCTGATGACCTTGGTTTGATCGAAAAGAAAATGACCGATTTGGCTTCTAAGGACGAGACCGTTACGCGTCAAGTCATGCCAAGAGACCAAGCTGTCGACTATTTCAAAAAACTGGGCGAAAACTACAAAGCCGAGATCATCACTTCGATTCCTGCCAATGAAGATGTGTCTCTCTACAGCGAGGGAGGCTTTACCGATTTGTGTCGTGGCCCCCATGTGCCAAGCACGGGCAAGCTTAAGCATTTCAAGTTGATGAAAGTGGCTGGTGCTTACTGGCGTGGTGACCATAGAAACGAAATGCTTCAACGCATTTATGGCACAGCTTGGGCTACCAAGGATGATTTGCAGCAATACCTCACGATGCTGGAGGAGGCCGAAAAGCGTGACCACCGAAAACTGGGTCGTGAGTTGGACTTGTTTCACATTGATGAACATTCGCCAGGCACTGTGTTTTGGCATCCCAAGGGTTGGACGCTTTGGCAAGAGGTCGAGCAATACATGCGTCAGGTTTACCGAGATAACGGCTACTTAGAGGTCAAAGGCCCTCAAATTCTCGACCAAGGTTTGTGGGAGAAAACAGGTCACTGGGACAAATACCGTGAAAACATGTTTGTCACCGAGTCTGAAAAGCGCGACTACGCACTCAAGCCCATGAACTGCCCAGGTCACCTGATTATTTTCAATCAAGGCATCAAAAGCTATCGAGATTTACCTTTGCGCTTTGGTGAATTTGGCCAGTGTCACCGCAATGAACCTTCGGGGGGCTTGCACGGCATCATGCGCGTAAGAGCATTCACTCAAGATGATGGTCATATTTTTTGTACCGAAGACCAAATTCAGTCTGAGGTGATTGCTTTCACTACCTTGCTGCAAAAGGTCTACAAAGACTTTGGCTATACCGACATCATTTACAAATTGTCCACCCGTCCAGAAAAGCGCATTGGCTCAGAAGAAAGTTGGGATCGGGCCGAGAACGCTTTGGCTGAAGGCCTGAAAGCCTCGGGATGTGACTTCCAATATCTGCCAGGCGAAGGTGCTTTTTATGGCCCCAAAATTGAATACACACTCAAAGACGCGATAGGTCGTGAATGGCAATGCGGCACCATGCAAGTCGATCCGAATATGCCAGAGCGATTAGACGCAGAGTATGTTGGCGAGGATGGGGCGCGTCACAGGCCCATCATGTTGCACCGAGCCATTGTCGGTAGCTTGGAGCGTTTCATTGGAATTTTGATTGAACAGCACGCTGGAGCTTTGCCGGTTTGGTTGGCTCCTGTACAAGTGGCGGTGCTCAATATCACTGACTCTCAGGCTGATTATGTGCAAGATGTAGTCAAAAAGTTGAAAAGTCAAGGGTTTAGGGTAATCCAAGATCTGAAAAACGAGAAGATTACGTATAAAATACGCGAGCATTCATTGCAAAAGCTGCCTTACATTCTCGTCATGGGCGACAAGGAAAAAGCAGCAGGTACCGTCGCAGTGCGCGCCCGAGGAAATGTAGACCTCGGGGTTATGCCACTCGAAGCATTCACTGAAAAGTTGGCTTCGGACATTGCCGCCAAACTTTGATTTCACTGGTTGACATCATGCTTGGACGTCGAAGACGCGACGGCGTTTCACTGTTTCATTTTGAAACAGGTTTTTTTTGAAGGATTGAACCATCGCTACTGAATTCCGCGATCGCCGACAACGCGAGGAACGCAAACACCGCCTGAACAGAGAAATCATGGCCCCCGAAGTCCGCGTAAGCGGTCCTAACAACGAACCCATTGGTGTGCTCAGCTTGGCTGAAGCGCTGCGAATGGCAGGGGAACTTGATGTTGATTTGGTAGAGATTTCACCAACTGCCGTCCCACCAGTTTGTCGACTGATGGACTACGGTAAGTTCAAATACCAAGAACAGAAGAAAGCGGCTGAAGCCAAGTCCAAGCAAAAGGTGATCGAGGTCAAGGAAATCAAATTCCGACCAGGTACAGACGATGGTGACTACAACATCAAATTACGCAACATCAAAAGGTTTCTTGACGAAGGCGATAAATGCAAAATCACTTTGCGTTTTCGTGGCCGAGAAATCACCCACCAAGAAATTGGCATGGCGTTGTTGCAAAGAATTCGGGATGAACTTGCTGACCTGATTGTGGTTGAGCAGTTTCCCAAACTGGAAGGGCGTCAAATGGTCATGATGATCGCGCCTGGCAAGAAAAAACCGGGTGGCGTGGCCAAACCCGCCGCAGAAGCTGTGCAAGCAGCAACTGCGTAAAAGGTCACGCAAACAAGTGTCTCGGGGCTAACAAGTCTGCGTTCAGTTGCGCAGCGCCTCACGAGCACAAACAAAAAGGAGCATTTAATGCCCAAAATGAAGACCAAAAGCAGCGCAAAAAAGCGCTTTCGTGTTCGTCCAGGCGGTACCGTCAAGCGCGGTCAAGCCTTCAAACGTCACATCCTGACCAAGAAAACCACCAAAAACAAACGTCATTTGCGTGGTCCTACAGGTGTGCATGAAACCAATATGGGTCACATGGCGCAAATGCTGCCCATGGCTGGCTTGTAATCAACGGACGAACAAGGAGAACTTACTATGCCTCGCGTAAAACGTGGTGTCACGGCCAGAGCCAGACACAAAAAAGTTTTAGCCCTCGCCAAAGGTTTCCGCGGTCGCCGCGGCAACGTCTATCGCATTGCCAAACAGGCGGTGATGAAAGCGGGTCAATATGCCTACCGCGATCGTCGCGCCAAAAAGCGTGTGTTCCGTCAGTTGTGGATTGCCCGTATCAATGCCGCTTCGCGTGAATTTGGTTTGACATACAGCCAATTTGCTAACGGCTTGCGCAAAGCGGCTATCGAAATTGACCGCAAAATGCTTGCTGATTTGGCGGTTCATGACAAAGCTGCCTTTGGACACATCGTCGATCAAGTTAAAGCACGATTAGCTGCCTAAATGGTTGATTTGCCCATCTCTTGCAGATGGGTGACATGATGGCCCAAGGGATTGAAGCCCAAAATAGCTTCAATCCCTTTTTCATTTCAAACTTGAGACGATATGAACGAGCTCGATACGCTGGTACAGCAAGCCCAAGTCCTTTTTGCCCAGTGTGCTTCTGCCGCTGAGTTAGAAAATGCCAAGGCACAGTTCTTGGGTAAATCTGGTCGTATTTCCGACATGATGAAGGGCTTGTCCCAACTCGATTTGGACGCCAAAAAGACCCAAGGCGCGGTCATCAATTTGGCCAAGCAGTCGATTGAACAAGCCCTGAATGCCCGTCGACAAGCTTTGGCGGATGAAGAGTTGGATCAACAACTCCAAGCAGAAAAACTTGACGTCAGTTTGCCAAGTGGCTTGCGCAGCCAAGGTGGACTGCATCCGGTGAGTTTGAGTTTGGAGCGCATTGAGTCGATCTTTGCCTCCATGGGTTTTTCTGTCGCCCAAGGGCCTGAAATTGAAACTGATTGGTTCAACTTCACGGCTTTGAACACGCCGCAAGATCACCCAGCACGTTCCATGCACGACACCTTTTATGTGGAAGGTGGCCATCTCCTGCGAACCCACACCAGCCCCATGCAAATACGCCATGCCATGGCGCATGTTCAAGCGCATCAAAAGAGCATAGCTGCAGGCAATGGAATGCCAGAAATTCGGGTAATTGCCCCTGGGCGTACCTACCGTGTGGACAGTGACGCTACCCATTCACCCATGTTTCATCAATGTGAAGGCTTGTGGATTGGCGAAAACATCAGCTTTAAAGACTTGAAGGTGGTGTTCACTGATTTTTGCAAAACATTTTTTGAAAACGAAGATTTAGTGCTTCGTTTCAGACCCAGCTTTTTCCCTTTCACCGAGCCCAGTGCAGAGATTGACATCCAATTTCCAAGTGGCCCCTTGGCTGGGCGTTGGTTGGAGGTAGCTGGTTCAGGTCAAGTTCACCCCAATGTGGTTCGCAACATGGGCTTAGATCCAGAGCATTACATCGGTTTTGCGTTTGGCATGGGACCTGATCGCTTGACCATGCTTCGATATGGCGTGAATGATTTGCGCTTGTTTTTCGATGGCGATATTCGTTTCCTCAGCCAATTCCGTTGACTTGACCAAGGTATAGAGCTATGCAGTTTCCCGAATCTTGG
>JAIXYA010000111.1 GCA_027490485.1 Comamonadaceae bacterium | reverse complement strand
TTTGTCGATGGGTGCGATATTGGTCATACCTTGGGTGGTGGTGTTTTATGTACTCACCTTGATACGCTCTTTTTACAACCCGTCTTTGCCGATTTGTTTGGCTATGGCGCTGTGCGAAACGATGGGCGCGGTATGGGTCAGCGGTTTGATGAATTGGCTGTTGCCATGGCTGGACCGGTTGCAAACCGCTTGGGTCGGCAGCGTCTCTTATGGATTGTTGATGGCATTAAGTGTTCATCACGCAAGGGCTTTTTTACGCACCCCCCAACATGACCCAGCGTTCGACAAAGCCCTGCGATGGTGCGCATGGGGCTGGTGGTTGGGCCTGCCTTTGATGGCATGGGTTTACAGCAACTGGATGCGCAGCGCCCTGCTGTACTTGGGTGCCGGTCACTCAGTTCTGATGTTGATACTGGCGGTACGCACCTACCGTCGCTATCCACGCTCCTACATCGCCATGTATGTCGCTGTGTGGGTGGTTTATTTGCTGTCAGTTGCCGTCTATTGGTTGTTCAGATGGTTTGAATGGCCTTTGATCTCCACCCTGAGCGCACAGTTTGTGCAAGGGGCCATGGTGGCTGCCTTGCTGGGCTGGTCAGGCTGTATGCAAGTCGTGCAGTTGCGTCAAGGTCTACAGCTTCGCCTACACCGTCACCGAGAACAAAGTCGTTTGTATGCGGCGGCACATCATGACCTATGGCAACCTTTGCAGAGCATGCAGCTGTATGCCAAATCCTTGTCTAGGACTCCTGGGCAGCAACAAGCGCATTTGCTGCGAGGCATACAACTCGCTTCGTTTTATGTCGATGACTTTATGCACAGCTTGCTGCATTTGGCAGACGACAAAACCAAAGTGTTGGGCGCTGGTCAACTCCAAGCCCACACACTCGCCGATTTGCTTCAAAACTTGTTGCAAGAGTTCACACTGACGGCACAGCTAAGCAACGTCAAGTTGCGCAGTCGTATCGGTGCTCAACCGGTGTGGCTGCACCCTCCCACATTGCAACGCATGGTGCGCAATATGCTTTCTAACGCTTTGCGCCATGGCTCAAGCGGCGGGAAAATTTTGCTTGGAACCCGCCGCCAAGGAGACCTGCTTTGGTTGTGGTGCATCGACAATGGCGACGGCATGTCCCAAACGCAGTTGAATGCTTGCTTTGAGGCATTTGCTACCCATGGCAAAGCGCAGAGCATTCCACAAGGTTTGGGCTTGGGCTTGTACAGCATCAAGCAGCTCTCGGTGCGAATGAACACACCTGTTCGCTTGCATAGCTTTATAGGCAAGGGCACAGCGATTGGCGTGGGCTTGCGGTTAACATCGCCTCGCACCTCTTAATGCAAGGATCTCCCTATGTCAGCCGCCTACATCATTGTCGATACCCTGATCACCAACGATGAAGAGATGGAGAAATACAAACTTTTAGCCAAGCCTTTGGTGGAGAGCTTTGGCGGCGAGTATTTGGCACGCGGCGGGCAATTGGTGGTGAAAGAAAACCAGTTGTGGTCGCCCACCCGTTTGGTGCTGCTGCGTTTTCCGTCCATGGCGCAGGCTCAAACTTTTTATGATTCACCCGCCTACCAGCAGATTTTGCCCATCAGCCAAAGCTGTACCCAGCGTACCTTGGTGATGCTCGAAGGTCTCTAGGCCAGTAACGGTTTTAATCGCCTCGGGGGCGAAAGCTGAACACCAGCCGTGTCGGCACACTGCCATCCACATCACGCGGCAACATGGCGGTTTTGTAAAGGCCGTTGACCACCGCGTCATCCCATGCTTTATTACCGCTAGGTTTGAGTAAATTCACATCCTCGATTTTGCCGCTGGGACTGCAAGTCACTTCCACTTCAGCCGTGGGATTGCCCACCACGTTTTGCAACAAGTTGTCGGGGAAGGTGATGTTGGGTTTGACTTTGGCACGTAAGCGGCCGATGTAGCTTGCTGATGGGCCACTGGCTTTGGGTGCTACGCCGGTGTCCACTGGCGTGCCGGCAGACCCTGCCATGGATTGCAATCGCTTGACGGCCGCTTGGTGTCGCGCCTCGGCTTCTTTTTTTTCTTGCGCTTGACGTTTGTCTTCTTCTTCCTTCTCAGCTTTGCGTTTGGCTTTTTTGTCTTCTTGCGCCTGCTGCTGTTTTTCCTCAGCTTGTTTCTTTTTCAACTTGTCAATGGCGATTTGCGGGTCGACCACAGGCTTGGGTGTTTCTGTGGGCTTGACGGGTGGCGCAACGGGGGAGGGGGGCTCGGGTTGCGGCTCGGGTTCAGGCGTAGGGGGCACATCAGGCTCAAGAGGCAGTTGCGATTTGGGTGCAACCGGTTGGGGTATCGCCGACCATAACTCGGCTTCCACGCTCATGTCTTGCGGCTGTTGCGACCACAAGGTGCCCCAGTTCAAAGCCAATAACAGCAAAGCATGCACTGCCAAGGCCAACACCAGCGCACGGCCTGGTCCGCCTTCCGGTGTTGGCGCAAATTCCAAGTGGGCTTCTCCAGAACGCATACCGTCTATGTCAATCGTTGAGTTGAACCGATAAACCTACACGCTGAACACCAGCGCGTTGCAAACTGTCCATCAGCTTGACGACATTTTCATAAGCGATGTGTTTGTCAGCACTGATGACCACCGGCGTGGCGGCGTTGCCAGCTTGCAGTTGCAAGGTCAGGGCGGCAACGTTGTCCATGGTTGCGGTTTGTTTGACATCGGTGCCAGGTGCGTTTGAAGCACTGCGTGACTTGACCATGATGGTGAGCTTTTTGTCGATCTCCACCGTGATGACTTGATCAGGAACAGCACTGGCCTTGCCCACCGTGGGAATGTCAATCATGCTGGGCGCCATCAAAGGCGCGGTCACCATGAAGATGATGAGCAGCACCAGCATCACATCAATAAAGGGCACCATATTGATATCGCTCATGGTGCGTCGTCGCATGCTGCGAGGGGTAGACGAGGACATGTGTCTGGCCTCGCTTTAGCGTGTCAGTGTGGTGGCTTGCGCACCCACATTGCGTTGCAAGATATTCGAGAATTCTTCGATGAAGGTTTCCAGTCGGTTGGCCACGCGGTCAATGTCGCGAGAAAAACGGTTAAAGGCCAGCACCGCAGGAATAGCTGCAAACAAACCAATGGCAGTAGCGACCAAGGCTTCGGCGATGCCAGGGGCAACCTTGGCCAAGGTGACTTGCTGCATTTGTGCCAAACCGGTGAACGCATGCATGATGCCCCACACCGTACCAAACAGACCGACATAAGGCGATACTGAGCCTACAGACGCCAACATAGACAAGTTAGATTCAATCGCATCCATTTCACGTTGTAGGCTGGCACGCATGGCACGGCGGGCACCGTCCATTAGCAAGCCGCTGTCTGTGATGCGTCGTTCACGCAGTTTTTGGTATTCGCGCATGCCACTGGCAAAAATACGCTCCATCGGGCCTGCCAGCTTAGCGTTTTGCTGAGCTGCGGCAAACAACTCTTGTAAGCTTTTACCCGACCAAAACTCTCGCTCAAACTCATCGTTCAAACGTTGCACATCACTGAGCGACAAGAGCTTGCGAAAAATGGCGGTCCAACTCATCAGAGACACGAACAGCAGCAGGAGCACAACCGCCTGAACAACCCAGCTTGCATCTAACAACAACTGAACAATGGAAAACTCTTGGTTCATATCAAACGCTCCAAAATGGAAGGGGGAATGCGGTCGGGCTTGAGGCTGGCAGCTTGAACCCAGCCAATGCGAATCGTACCTTCGCACAGCAGCACGGGTTCGGTGGCTTGTCGCCAAGCTTGTTGGGTGATCACCAAGCTAGAGCGGCCTTTGTTCAGCATGTTGGCGTTGACGGTCAATAAGTCATCAAGCTGAGCGGGTTTGTGGTATTTCAACTGGGTTTCAACCACCACAAACATGCCACCGGTGGCTTCGCGCAAGGCTTGTTGTTCGATGCCCAAATGCCGCAGCCACTCGGTACGGGCACGCTCAAAAAACTTTAAATAGTTGGCATAAACCACGATGCCACCTGCGTCGGTGTCTTCCCAATAGACCCGAATGGGGAACTCAAAACTCATGCAGCCTCCAAAAGACTGTGTATGCGCTTAGCGGCCGTGTTCAAGTCTTGTAAAGATGACGCGGTTGAGAAACGCACATAGTCACCTGGCGCATGTGTGCCAAAGTCACGCCCAGGGGTGACCGCCACATGGGCGTGTTGCATCAGGTGCTCGGTAAAGGCCCAACTGTCTGGCAAGCCAAGGCGGCGGCAAGCGTCGCGGCAATCAGCCCAAGCGTAAAACGCGCCATCGGGCATCACCGGCACCGTCAAACCCATGGCGTTGAGTTGGGGAATAAAACTGTCTCGCCGGGCTTTGAAGGCTGCACGTCGCTCTTCATAGACGCTCAGACTCTCGGGTTCAAAGCAAGCCAAGGCCGCGTGTTGTGACACAGTGCTTGGGCAAATAAACAGGTTTTGTGCCAAGCGCTCCATCACGGGCACCAAGCTATCGGGCACCACCAACCACCCCAAGCGCCAACCAGTCATATTGAAGTACTTTGAAAAGCTGTTGATGCTGATGATCTGGTCGTCGATGGCCAAAGCGGTTTGCGCGAAGGCGTCGTCATAGCTCAGCCCTAAATAAATTTCATCCACCAGGGTGATGCCGCCGTGTTGTTGCACCACGCCATGGATGGCTTTGAGCTCTGCGGCAGCCACCGATGTGCCCGTCGGGTTTGAGGGCGAAGCCAGCAACACCCCGCGGGTCTGCTGGCGCCAGTTAGCTTGAACTTGCGCCGCACTCAGCTGAAAGCGTTGGGCCGCATGGGTGGGCAAAAGCACGGCACGTCCCTGGGCTGCACTGACGAAGTGTCGGTTGCAGGGGTAGCTGGGGTCGGGCATCAGCACCTCGTCACCATCTTCAATCAAGGCCATGCAGGCCAGCAGTAACGCCCCGGATGCACCTGCTGTGACCACGACACGACGCGCAGGCACTTGCACCCCAAACCGCGATCCATACCAAGCACTGATGCGCTCACGCAAAGCGTCCAAGCCTAAGGCATTCGTGTACTGGGTTTGACCATCGCGCACAACGCGCTCAGCAGCCGCTTGAACCAAGGGTGGGGCGGTGAAATCGGGTTCGCCAATATTGAGGAACACCATGGGTTGATCGGTGTGCTTGACCTCGGCAGCGATACGTTGCGCCGCTTTGGCCATTTCCATCACATAGAAAGGCTCGATGCGTTGGGCGCGTTGCGTGATGCGCATGTTTATTCGGTGGCTGCTGTGGGTGAGTCGGTGCTAGGTGTTTTGCGGTCAGCCTCTACCTCGGTAGCGCGCAATTGTGGTGCGAGTTGGTTGAGCACGGCGTTCACGTATTTGTGGCCATCGGTGCCGCCAAACTCTTTGGCCAAATCGATGCATTCATTCAACACCACACGCCAAGGAATATCGATGCAATGCTGCAACTCGTAAGCGCCAATCCAAAGCACCGCATGTTCAATCGGGGAGAGCTCGGTCAACTTGCGGTCCAACATCGGCAGAATCAGCGAATCCAGCGCAGTGGCTTGTTCGGCACAGCCGTGCAGCAGGGCATCAAAATGCACTGCATCTGCCTTATTAAATCCACTCAGATCGCGGGTAAAAATGTCGACCTCATCGGCAGGGTTGCCACCCACCATCACTTGGTACAGCGCTTGCAATGCAAAACCGCGCGCCCGGGTACGGGCCGCACGGGCACTGGCGCGGCGTAGGTTGTGGTCTGTCATGAGAGGCTTTGCATCAACAGTGCCATTTCCACCGCAACCCGCGCCGCATCGCGGCCCTTGTCGGTTTGACGTGCCACGGCTTGGGGCAGGTCTTCGGTGGTGAGAATCGCATTGGCAATCGGTAAGCCATGGTCTAGCGCCAACTGCGTGATGGCAGA
>JAIXYA010000313.1 GCA_027490485.1 Comamonadaceae bacterium | reverse complement strand
CGAAGTAGTAATAGATCATGCGCTTGCTGGTGCGCGTGGTGGCCGCAATCGCGTCGATGCGGGCGCCCGTGAGCCCCTTGTCGGCAAACTCGTGCGTGGCCACAGCCAAGATCTCGGCCATGGTGCGCGCCGGGTCGTTGGTGCGGCCGGTCTCCTTGGCGGCTGTCGGCGCGGCCAAAGGATCACTGTGTGTGACGGGGTGGCTGGGTTCCATAAACTTTGCAACGGTTTCTGTAGCGCTGACGCAGCGCCAGATGCCAACGTACCCGCTGGACCAACGCGAAGTATAGGACGCCCTGGCCAGCGCCAAAACGATGGCGTTTGGACGCGGACCAAGAGGGTCGCCCTCGTTCAGCGCGGTGCGATGCGACTGGCCAGTGGGCGAGGCGTGTAGGCGGTGTCAAACCGGCACTCGGCCACCTGCGCGGGCCGCAAGGCCGGACATCTCGCGGCAATGCCAGCTGGCGTGGGCTTGGTGCCTTGGTTGACCCAAGCCAGCAGCGCTTCAAACAGGGGCGGGTAGATGGCATCGCCCAAGTAGCTGTGCTCAGCAGAGTTCACATAGGTTTGCACCAGTCGTGCGCCGTTGCCAGAGGCCTCCATGCGTTGACGCAGCGTGTTGCTGCCTTCGACAAAGACGGTGGAGTCGCCAATGCCGTGGGTGGTCAAGACCGGCACGTTGAACCGACCTTGGTGGTTCACATCGGCTTCAAACCTGGCACTGGCTTGGGCATCGGCTTTGAAGCGCGGCACGGCCGCATTCAGCGCGGCGTCGTTGTCAGAGCCGCTGTACTTGACCGTGTCGTTGCCAAAGGGGCTGGCGCCACCGCTTTTGTTCACCACATCGCGCAAGGTGAAGGTGCCCCAGTTGAGGTGGCCCACGATCGAGTTTTCGGGGATTTTCAAGACATCCACGATGGTTTTGATTTTTTGCGTTTGTTCTGGGCTGCGCTGTGCTGCCGGTTTGCGCACACCCAAACAGTCGTTGACCCGGTTGGCCAAATCAGCCGCCGTCAATTTGCTGTCGGCAGGCAAACCCAAGGCCAAAGGGTATTGCGGCTCATCGGGGCGTGGGTGGTTTTGGCAAAGGTGCTGGTAAATGGCGCGCAAGTCCAAACGGAAGTCGTAGGTGGTGGGTCCGGACACCACACCGCTGGTCAGCAAAATGCCTTCCCAAGATTTGGGGTAAAGCTCAGCCGCCCGGGTGGCGACCATGGCGCCCCAAGACTGGCCGTGCAGCAAAGTGCGCTGGGGCTTGGCCACGTGGTCCACAAAGAGGCGGCGAACACGTTCGGTGTCCTCGGCGGCCGTGGTGACCGCAAAGCCACCTTGCCTGAACACCGACCCCGCCCAAGCGTGACCTTCGCTCAAGGTGATGGCCCAGCGTTTGATGTCTTCGTCTGCCCGAGAAGCTTTGGGCTCGCCCAATGCAGGTCCGCCATGCGCATGCACCACCAGCACACCGCTCCATTTGGCGGGCATGGCGATCAAATAATGCGAGCCCGCCGAGTCTTGCCCCCGCAAACACTGTGTGCCCGCCGGCACCCCCTCAGGGCAGGCCACCTTTACCGGTGGGGCTTCTTTGGGCAGGCTGACACAGCCCGTCAAAAACACGAGACCCGCCATGGACAGGGCCAGGCAAACAGCAGATTTTGAGAGGAGTAGCACTGCAAACTGAGCGCTTGCGTTGCGTTCGTGGGCAGATATGGGTGTGGTGTGCATGCGGCGTATCCAAAGTTGAATTCAATTTATCAGCCTCTGCTTTGTGTCACACCCGCGTTATCCCTTGTCATGGAACAGATTCAGTCGCTGTTGAGACAATGCGCTGTATAAAAAAACCCACCGCGTTGCCACGGTGGGTTTTTTGTTTTCTCAATCTCAACTGGCGAATGCCAGTCGGGGATTAGAACGACTTGCGCAGACCCAAGGCAGCCATGGTGGTCTCGTTGGCAGCGGCGTTACCGTTGTCCCACTTCTCGTAGCCAACGTACACGGCAGCTGTTTTGCTCAGGTTGTAGTCGGCGCGGAGACCGGTCAACTTGGATTCAACAGTGCCAACTTTCTGAGTGCGGTAAGAAGCCATCAGACCAATCGCACCAATGTTGTGGGTGATACCGATGTTGGAGCCTTTAGACTCAACAGCAACACCGCCTGTGCCGGCTGCCAAGCGGTCACCATTGTTCATGCCAGCGTGCAATGTAGTGGCGCCCATGGTGTAAGAAGCGCTCAAAACGTTGGCTGCAGTCTTGGCTGCATTCACAGTCGTGGCAGAGCTGTACCAGCCAGTCGCGTTGGTCTGAGCAGCCTGAGCCACATTGGCGTAAGCCACAGTCAGAGGACCGGCAGCGTAACGCAGACCGAACTCAGTGGCTTGACGGTTGTTGGGGATACGCTGAGCAGCTGTCACAGCAACTTCATCGTTACCGGGGGCGTACAAAGCCGACACTTGGAAACCGTTCATGACAGGGCTGTCCCAGCGAGCTGAACGGCTGTAGCGTGTTTGCACGAAAGAGTTGGTCATGGTGCCGGCAACGCCGCTACCGGTGTAGCCAGAACCAATGCCAGTGCCCAGTGGGGAAGAAGGCTGCCATGCGTTCAAGCCGATGGAGTTGGGTGAACCCAAACGGATGTTACCGAAACCACCTGACAAACCAACGAACAACTCGTCACGAGCCAAACCTGTTGTGGTGTTAGCGGTGTTGGTGGCATTCAATGTGTTGCCCAAGCTGTCGTTAGCCAACGAGCGTGGGTCGAAGTTGTACTGAGCAGTAGCGCGCATGCCGCCACCCAGGTCTTCCACAGCGATGAAACGAATCACGCTGGTGGTGGATGTGCCACCACCGGTGGTCACTGTGCTGCCTTTAGAAGCCGGTTGTGTGCCGCCGATATTGACAGAAGCGAAGTCCAAGTTACCAGAAATGGTGACAGAAGATTGAGCGACAGCAGCGCCGGAAACTGCCAGAACAGCCAGAGCAATCAGAGTTTTTTTCATTGCAAATTTCTCCAAGGTTAATAAAGGGCCCAAATCAGGTAGGTGTTTGTCACCCTTCGAGACCCTGAGCCAACCTCCAATTCAGGAAGTTGTGTGTATTCCACCAGACGTAAATGACTTCGCCAAGACATATGCTGAAGATAAGGTCTTTTTGTTGCTGTCATGCAACAAACCCTAGGAGTTACCCTTGAATCCAACCCGAAAAATTGAATTTTTACCAATGAATTCAATGACTTCCATCAAGGTTTGAATTGAAAACATCAAAAAAGCAGAAGCGATTCTCCACCTTGTTGGGCGATCATGGACCTTGCCGCCGACAGCCTCAGCGCTGTATCGGTAAACTTTCTTCATGATGAATGCATTGATCCTGGCTGCAGACAGCGCTTTGCGCACCCTGTTTGCCGAACCCCGCGCCAGCCGTCCCAATCCTGCCGCCAACGTTGCCGACTTGGCGCTGAACGAAGCTGACCGCCGCCAATCGGGAGCGCTCATGCGCATCAATCACGTGGGTGAGGTGTGCGCCCAGGCGCTTTACACCGGTCAGGCTTTGGCTTGCCAAAGCCCTGCGCTGCAGGCCCAACTCGCCGAAGCCAGCCGCGAGGAAACGGACCACCTGGCTTGGACGCAGCAGAGGCTGCATGATTTGAACGATCGCCCTTCTTGGTTGAATCCGCTTTGGTATGCGGGGGCTTTTGCCATTGGGTTTGCCGCTGGCAAGCTGGGCGGCGACAAAGTGAGTTTGGGCTTTGTGGTCGAAACCGAGCGGCAGGTGGAGGCGCACTTGCAAAGCCACATGGACTTGTTGCCTGCAACAGATTTGGCATCTCGCGCCATCGTGTTGGCCATGAAGGCGGACGAAATCGCCCATGCCCAAATGGCTCAACAAGCTGGAGCGGTCGAGTTGCCCTCGCCAGTCAAATCACTGATGCAAGCCGCTGCCAAGGTGATGACCACGGT
>JAIXYA010000013.1 GCA_027490485.1 Comamonadaceae bacterium | reverse complement strand
CCCCTGGATGGGCGTCAACCGCCGCTACCCTCAGGGCACCCGCATGTTCGGCAAGATCACCAACATCGCCGACTACGGCGCGTTTGTGGAACTCGAACCCGGCATCGAAGGCTTGGTACACGTGTCCGAAATGGACTGGACCAACAAAAATGTGGCTCCTTCCAAAATCGTCGCCTTGGGTGACGAAGTCGAAGTCATGGTCCTCGAGATCGACGAAGACAAGCGCCGCATCTCTTTGGGTATGAAGCAGTGCAAAGCCAATCCTTGGCAAGAGTTCGCAGGTGCCACCAAGCGTGGCGACCGCGTCAAAGGCCCGATCAAATCCATCACCGACTTTGGCGTGTTCGTCGGCTTGGCTGCTGGCATCGACGGTTTGGTGCACTTGTCTGACCTGTCTTGGAACGAAACCGGCGAAGCCGCTGTGCGTAACTTCAAGAAAGGCCAAGAAGTGGAAGCCTTGGTATTGGCCGTGGACGTGGAGCGTGAGCGCATTTCCCTGGGTATCAAGCAACTCGACTCTGACCCCTTCACCAACTTTGTGTCGGTCAATGACAAGGGTCAAATCGTCACCGGCACCGTCAAAACCGTGGATGCCAAAGGTGCTGAAATCGACCTCGGCGAAGACATCATCGGCTACTTGCGCGTGTCTGAAATCTCCCGCGACCGCGTTGAAGATGCCAGCCAGGTGCTCAAAGTCGGCGACGAAGTCACCGCTGTGGTGGTCAATGTGGACCGCAAAACCCGCAACATCCAGTTGTCGATCAAAGCGAAAGACCAGGCTGACCAAGCTGACGCCATGCAATCCCTGAGCCAAAACTCAGGCAATGCCGGCACCACCAGTTTGGGTGCTTTGCTTCGCGCCAAGCTTGACACTGGCGAGAAGTAAGCCCCACACCTGGGCTCCTCTGCGAGCCCTGTGTGATACCCGTGCCACTTGCCATTTTTTACAACCGGCAGGTGGCCATTTCCAGGTTCATACAAAGTAGTTACTATGACCCGAAGTGATTTGGTAGAAGAATTGGCATCGCGGTTTCCTCAATTAGGTCACCGTGATGCTGAATTTGCCGTCAAAGCTTTGCTTGACGCGATGAGTGACGCCATGGTCAAAGGGCACCGCATTGAGTTGCGTGGTTTTGGCAGCTTTTCAGTGAACCGCCGCCCCCCACGCATGGGTCGCAACCCCCGCTCTGGCGAAGCTGTGGCCATCCCTGAAAAAAGAGTGCCGCATTTCAAGCCAGGCAAAGCCCTGCGCGAAGCGGTGGACTTGCGTACAGAGCAACTTCTCAAAGGCAACACACCTTAAAGCCTAGAATGGCTTGATTCACAGGGGCTCGTCTTGAAACAATTCCTATGGCTGCTGCAGTGGACACTGAAAGCGGCCATTTTTTTGATGCTGTTTGCTTTCGCCTTGAACAACCAAGAGGATGTGCAGGTGCGCTTCTTTTGGGGCTTGCAATGGCGCTCACCGCTGGTGCTGGTGCTTTTGGCCTTTTTTGCCGCCGGTGTGGTGGTAGGTGTCTTGGGCATGGTGCCGCGTTGGTGGCGCCAACGGCGTTTGGCCAAACAGGTTTTGGCTGCGTCCAACGAAAGCCCAGTCTCTGTCAAACCCGTGTCTGCGCCACCCGCGCCTGACATCCCTTTCGGCCCTTGACGACCATGGATTTGGACATAAGCTGGATTTTTCTGGGGCTTCCTGCAGCGTTTTTACTCGGTTGGGTGGCCTCTCGCTTCGACTTGCGCCAGTTGCGCATGGAAAACCGCAGCAACCCCAAGGCCTACTTCAAAGGCTTGAACCATTTGCTCAACGAGCAACAAGACCAGGCCATAGACGCCTTCATTGAAGCCGTGCAACGTGACCCTGACACCTCCGAATTGCATTTCGCTTTAGGCAATTTGTTTCGTCGCCGTGGCGAGTACGAAAGGGCTGTGCGGGTCCACCAACACCTGCTCTCACGCGGCGATATCAGCCAGTCCGATCGCGAGCGAGCGCAGTACGACTTGGCCATGGACTTTGTCAAAGCCGGCATTTTGGACCGCGCCGAAACCGCGTTGCGCGCCTTGCTAGACACCCCGTTGGCTGCGCAGGCTTTGCTGGCGCTCTTGAGCATTTACGAAAGAGCCCGCGACTGGCGCCAAGCCGCCGAGGTATCGCGCCAACTGGACCTGCAACAGGGGCAAGGGCAATTCGATACCCGGCGTGCGCATTACCTGTGCGAGTTGGCAGCACAAAGCAAAGACAACGAACAAGTGCATGCGCTGTTACAAGAGGCCGTGGCTTGCGCCCCTCTGCATGCCCGACCCCGTGTGGCTTTGGCGCAGTGGATGCAAGCGCAGGGCCAAACTGGCCAGGCCTGCGACCAACTTCAGCAACTCGCCAGCGATCTCCCTTCCTCCCTGCCTTTGTTCGCCGCACAGCTTGCCCAACTGGCCCCGCAGGTACAGCGCGAGTCAGCGGTGTTGCAACTCTTGCAAAACGGTTACCAACAATTGCAAAGCTTGGATGTGCTTGATGCCCTGGTGGCACTGGAGTCGCACATGGGTAAGGCTGATGGCCGGGCACATTACGCCGCGCATTTGCAAAATCACCCTTCCCTGATCGCGGCCAGCCAATGGCTGGCAGGTGCAGGCCTAGACCCCCAACAGCAACCGCAGGTGCAAAGGGCGCTGGACCATGCGGTCAAACCCCTGCGACGCTACCGCTGTGCGGCTTGTGGCTTTGAGGCCTTGCACCATTTTTGGCAATGTCCAGGCTGCCAAGCTTGGGACAGTTACCCTCCCCGAAGAATTGAAGAGCTCTGATGACCTTTTGTACCCCTGAACACCTGCAAAGCACCCAAGTGCTGGTCGTCGGCGATGTCATGCTTGACCGCTATTGGTATGGCGCGGTAGACCGCATCAGCCCAGAAGCGCCAGTGCCAGTGGTGCGCGTGACCCGCGAAGAGGAACGCTTAGGCGGCTGTGGCAATGTGGCTTTCAATGTGGTCACCTTGGGCGCACAAGCGTCTTTGCTGAGCGTGGTGGGCGAAGACGATAACGGCAACAAACTCATTCAGCAGCTGGAGAAAAGCGGCATCCACGCCCATTTGGGCCGTGATGCCCAACTGCAAACCACGGTCAAGCTGCGCATCATTGGCCGCCAACAGCAACTGCTGCGCGCCGATTTCGAGAGCGAGCCGCAGTCAGAGGTGCTGGCCAGTCTTACCCGTCAATTTCACAGTTTGTTGGGACAACACCAAGCGGTGCTGTTTTCCGACTATGGCAAGGGTGGCTTGACCCACATCGCCGACATGATTGCGGCTGCACGTGCAGCCAAGCTGCCGGTGTTGATCGACCCCAAAGGCAGTGACTATTCGCGCTACGCGGGGGCCACCGTCATCACGCCCAACCGCGCTGAGTTGCAGCAAGTCATTGGTCGTTGGCGCGACGAAGCGACTTTGCTGACCATGGCGCAAAACCTGCGTGAAAGCCTAAAGCTCGACGCCTTGCTGCTGACCCGCAGCGAAGAAGGCATGAGTTTGTTTGATGCGCAAGGCGTAACCCATGTGCCGGCCCAAGCGCGTGAAGTGTTTGATGTCACCGGGGCTGGCGACACCGTCATTGCCACCTTGGCCACGCTATTGGGTGCTGGCATGACACTGCGCGAAGCACTGCCTTGGGCCAACAAGGCCGGTGGCATTGTGGTGGGCAAGTTTGGTACCGCTGGTGTGACTTACCAGGAGTTGTTCGCATGAAAATTGTTGTCACGGGCGCTGCGGGTTTCATCGGCAGCAACATCGTCAAAGGTTTGAACCAGCGGGGCATCACCGACATCATTGCGGTCGATGATTTACGCGATGGCGACAAGTTTCGCAACCTGGCTGATTTGCAAATCGCCGAGTACATCGACCACAGCGTGTTTTACGAAGCGTTTGCCAAACGCGAGTTTGGCAAGGTAGAAGCGGTGTTCCATGAAGGCGCTTGCAGCGACACCATGGAGAGCGATGGCCAGTTCATGATGAGCAACAACTACGGCGTGTCGTGCCAATTGTGG
>JAIXYA010000171.1 GCA_027490485.1 Comamonadaceae bacterium | reverse complement strand
GTCACCTACCCCGTCATCTTGCTGCTGATGTTTGCGTCTTTGTTGACGGGGTTTTCGGTGAATGCCGTGCCCATCTTGACGCAGCTCTCACCCGCCAGCGATTGGCCCCCCATGGGCCAAGCCTTGTATGCGGTGTCGCAGTTCATCACCCTCCTCGGCATTTGGCTGGGGCTGGGGCTGGTGGCGTTTTTTGTGGGCTTGTTTTACAGCTTCCCACGCTGGACAGGACGGGTGCGCAAATCGCTGGACAAGTTTTTGCCCTTCAACCTGTACCGCGATTACGCCAGTTCGATGCTTATGATTTCATTGGCGTCGCTGATGCGTTCGGGCATTTCGCTGCGCTCGTCGCTAGAGCGGACCTACAAGCACAGCTCGCCTTGGGGCAAGTGGCACATCCGGCAAATCCTGATCAACCTGTCCAAGCCCAGCAACGGCACGTTTGGCCAAGCCTTCAACACCGGCTTGTTTGACCAAGAGTTGGAAGACCGCATCCAAGACGCGTCTGAGCGCAGCAACCCCATTGAGGCCTTCATCCACATTGGCGTGGGTTCGATCGACCGCATGATTTTGCGCATCGAAAAACGCGCCAAACAGCTCAACAACAGCTTGATGGTGATTTGCGGTGTGTTGCTCGCAGCCATGATGCTGGCGTTTTTCTCAACCACCATGTCGTTGCAGTCAGGCATTCGCAGCCCTGGCGCAGGAGTGATGATCAAATGAAAACCTTACCCGTCATTGCGAGCCCTCCCGTCATTGCGAGCCACTTTGTCATTGCGAGCGAAGCGAAGCAATCCCTCGTCATTGCGAGGGGCGAAGCCCCAAAGCAATCTTGCGGCAGATCGCCACGTCGCTTCGCTCCTCGCGATGACGCTTGTATGAAAGTCATTGCGAAGCCCGCAGGGCTGAAGCAATCGCCACGTCGCTACGCTCCTCGCGATGACGATGGCTTCGGACTGTTAGAGCTGATGCTCGCCGCCATGATCGCCGCTGGCATCTCCCTGGGCTATTTGTACAACCAGTCGCGCCAAAGCGCGATCAGCCAAGCGCAAAGCCAAGCCGGTTATTACCAGATGGTGAGCGACGCGGTGGCCAAGTACATGGCCAACAACTACGACCAGCTCAAAGCCATCACCCAACCCCAGACTTGCTCTGAACCACCACTCTTCACCGACGCCACCGCTGCCCCTGCACCCACGGGCTGCGGCATCCAAGCGGTGTTTTTGTCTGGCTCGGCATCCAGCCCGGTCGCCAACGGCCTGCAACCCACCCTGGCCGAACTGAAAAAACGAGTTTTTGGTGTTGCTGGCCACCGAAGCTAGCCAACAACCCTCGGACACCAGCGAAGCGGTCAACATGCTGTTGCAGCAACTGGTGGTGGTGCGGGTGGAAGACTGGGAGGTGATCCGACCAGCGCTGCCCAACGGCCACACCCATGTGCTGCGTTGCGCCATTTTGGGGAGCTTCAACCAAGCGCCTAACCCGGATGCGCCATGGGGCTTCACCAGCCAAATCAGTCTGCACAAAATCGCCAGTGCGTTTCGGGTCTACGCCCCCTCGCCCAAGGTGTTGCAAGGCTTGGTGAATGGCACGCTGCCGCCCAAAGGCCTGATGGACTTTGGCCGTCTGCGCTACAACGAGCAAAGCGATTGGGGCAAGCACGCGATTTACACCCGCATCAATATGAAAGACATGGTGACCAAACGCACCGCCATGCTGGGCAAAACACGTTTGGGCAAATCCAATGTGGTCAAGCTGATTGCGCAAGGCATGCTGGACTACACCGAGACCACGCAGAACGTGGGGCAGTTGCTGTTCGATGTGAGTGGCGAATACTCCAACACCAACCCGCCTGAGGGTGAGATCACCTTGGCCTCGCACAACCGGGGTCGCTGCGTCGCGTATTTTTTGACAGAGCGGCAAGGCAATGCCGATGGCCGCTTGCTGCGTTTCAATTTTTACCAAGCGCCTGATCAAGCCTTGGGCGTGATCAGAGAGTTGTTGCCCTCGGTGGTGGCGGAAGCGGAAGAGGTGCGCCACTTCCTCACCTGTCGTTTGGCCGACTTGCATCGGCAACCCAATGACAGCGACATCTCGCAGCAAAAACATTTGCGCAAAGTCATGCTGTATTGGGCGGTGCTGGACGCTGCTGGCTTTGCCTACGACCCTGACCGCATCAAGCAGTGGTTGCATGACCTGGGCTTTGCATCACCTTTCAACCCAGGCTTTGCGCCAGGTTTGCGGCAAGCGGCTTACCAAGCGATTCACAACGGGCCGGCACCCGCGGTGCCCAGCAACATGGCCACGCTGCTGTTTGAGATGAACACGGTGGCCAAATTTCGCACCATCTACACCAACGACCCCAACTTGATGCTCAATGGCCGTGCGGTGTTTGACAGCGAGGAAGACATCATCATGCATTTTTTGTGCAGTGGCAGCGGCCAAGGGCCTTATCAACTGCGTACCTGCTTGCCTTACCACAGCCCTTATGCCGAAGACTTCATGGTGCAAATACTGACGGCGCTGGACATGGGCAGCACCGTGATTGTGGACTTGAGCAACGCACCCGACAAGGTGGTGCGCTACTTCGCTCAAAAACTGTGCCTGGCCATTTTTGCGGAGCAAGAGCACAAGTTCAAGATGAACACCTTAAGCGGACGATATGTGCAAATTTATTTTGAAGAGGCGCACACCATCTTCCCCTTGCAAGACACGGCCATGACCCATGTGTATGCGCGGTTTGCCAAAGAGGGTGCC
>JAIXYA010000266.1 GCA_027490485.1 Comamonadaceae bacterium | reverse complement strand
CCGAGCCTGCGGCAGGCGCCTAGAGATTGCTTCGCTGCGCTCGCAATGACGCTGAAATGCTGCGCGCGCAATGACGCTAAATGCTGCGCTCGCAATGACTAAGCGGCGAAACGCTCGACCCGATAAGGCAGCGGATCGATATAAGGCGACTCGCCACACATCAACTCGGCAAGCAGCCTCCCGCTAGAAGCAGCTTGGGTGAGCCCATGGTGTGCATGGCCGAAGCTGAACCACAAACCAGGGTGGCGTGGCGCAGCGCCCACCAAGGGCAGCATATCCGGTGTGCAGGGTCGTGAACCTAACCAAGCTTGGGCGTCGAGTCGCTCACCCAGATGGGTCAAGCCCCGCGCCACAGGCTCAATGCGCTGCAACTGCACCGGTGTGGCAGGCGTATCGCGCAAGGCAAATTCAGCGCCTGTGGTCAAGCGCAAGCCCCGCTGCATGGGAGCGATGGCATAGCCGTTGTCCACATCGACGATGGTGTGCTTGAGCGTGACCGCAGCAGTTTGAAAATGCATGTGGTATCCCCGCTTGCGCCCCATGGGCAAGTGGTAGCCAAGCTGCCGCGCCATGTCTTCGCCCCAGGGACCCAAGGCCAAAACTGCTTGCTTGGCGTGTAAAAGCCCAGCTTCGGTTTGCACAGCCCACGCCTTTTCCTCAGCCTGCAAAGTACGCGCATCTCCCTGCACGAACCTGCCGCCACGCTGCTCAAACAAGCGCAAATAAGCGCTGGAAAGGGCTTGCGGGTCTTGGATCTGCCGCGAATCGGGGTAATGAACACCACCCAGCAATGCGGTTTTGAGCGCGGGTTCTAAGGCCAAAAGTTGGGATGGTGACAGGGTGTGCGCTGTCACACCATAGGCACGGCTTTGCTCGGCCATTGCGCTGCTTTGTTCGGCGCTTTGATGGGTGCGAAACACCTTGATCCAACCCCGCTCGTTCACCAGCCGCTGCACACCTGCAGCAGCGATCAAGGGTTGGTGTTCGCTCCAACTGTGTTCGATCAATGGCAAGGCGCCTGCGATGGCCTGAGGGTAAAGCGTGGGCGAAGAATGCCGCCAATAGCGCCACATCCAAGGCAGCAAAGAAGGCAAGGCAGGCCAGTGGTAGTGGGCGGCAGTGCGGCGTCCCAATGCATAGGCCAACAAGGTTGTGAGGTCACGCGGGAAGCCATAAGGAAACACGGTGCTGCGTTCGATCAACCCCGCATTGCCAAAGCTGGTGGCAGACCCTGCTTGCTGGCGGTCTACCAACACCACCTCGCGGCCGCGTTCTTGCAACTTCAGCGCCAAGCTCAAGCCCACAATGCCTGCGCCCAGAACCAGCACATCAGCAGATTTGTTTTCCATAAGCCCTATTTTTTTGCTTCCTTGAGAGGGATGAATCCGAGATGGGGACATTTTGCTAGACATCTGCCTATCATTCATCAAAAGCAATCCTTAGACAACTGCCCCAATAATGAAAGAATCCGATTTAATGCCGAAAAATTATCAAGTTATCCTGCTTCAAATCTCGAATTTCTCCTCGGGGGTAGGTAATTCAATCGTCATGATTACTGTCCCCTGGTTAATTCTGGAAAGAACAAATTCACCAGCTTTTGCAGGATTGGTAGCAGCCATCACAGCATTGCCTGCGATTCTGATTTCACCCATCGGCGGATGGATGGTCGATAATTTAGGACGACGGGCGGTCAGTATTGGCGCTGATCTTTTATCAGCACTTTCTGTGTCAGCTTTTCCCATAGTTGCATTCACTTTTGGTTTATCAAATTCAAGCATTCTTTTCATCGCGGTCGTTGGCGCGGCTTTTGACCCAGCCGGGTATACGGCTCGAAAAACCATTCTGGCGGATGTAGCGAAAGCATCCCATATCAAACTAGATCAATTGAATGGGATACATGAAGGTTTCATGGGGGTAGCTTGGATTTTCGGCCCTGCGATTGGCGCATTCCTAATTTCATCCATTGGCTCAATCCATACGTTCTGGGTTTCGGCAGGGTTGTTCATCATCGCTGCAGCAAGCATTGCTTTATTGAAAGTTGGCGATGCGGGCAAGCAATCTCTTCAGCTGGCAAAGAGCCAGGGTGAAAAGACTGATCAAAAACTGAGTGTGGGTTTCAAGACTTTATGGGATGACAAATTACTCAGGATATTGAGCATTGCCATCCTCATTCTTGCAGCTGTATACCTCCCGATTGAATCGGTGGTGCTGCCAACTTACTTTGAAAATATCAACAATCCCAGCGGACTGGGTTTGGTTATTTCTGCACTTGCAGCAGGTTCCGCTTTGGGTGCATTTGGGTATGGGTGGATCAGTGCACGAATTCAAAGAAAAACTTTAATTCGAATGATCTTGATGGGAGGCGCAGCAAGCGTTCTCCCCATGGCATTTCTTCCGCCTTTGCCCCTGCTCATGACAGCAGGATTTTTTCTGGGTTTATCGTGGGGACCCTATAACCCGCTTATCAGCTCATTGGTTCAAGAAAGAATTCCGGCTCACTTGCATGGGCAAGTCTTCGGCGTGCAAACCGCGTTCTTTCATGCCGCACCGCCGCTTGGAATGGTGTTGGCCGGTCTTTCTGTTGAACACTATGGAGTTAACGCAACATACTTATTTTTAGCGATAGCTCTTTCAGTAACGTCGATTTTTGTTTTGCTGACAAAACCTCTTCGTTCGAATTTCTGAATGAGGACACGCAATCTAGACATGCTTGACAACAACCGTTTGTTCATCCAAGCGATTGCTTCACTTCGTTCGCAATGACGGTTTCAGGGCTAAACCAACTCTGCCAAGCGCCAATCTTTGCACCTTGCCCAGACAGCTTGGCTATGGGGGGTATCTGCCAGTAACAACTGGTCTATCAAGGGCGCGGCTTGGGTTGACACCAAATCTACCAGCAAGACATAGCGCGGACTGCCATCCTCGTTCAAACTCCCCACCCAATCCAGTTGCTGCAGCAAGGCCAGCACCTCTTCGACCTCCCAAGGCTGGGCGCCTAATTGCTGCGCAAGTCTTGGTACGTCCCAACCGCCAGCACTTTGCAATCGAGCTTGCTGCAGTAAGCGCAAGCAAACCAGCGCCAACGCGAACCCTCGACCAGCCTGATCTTCCTCCCCATCCGAAGCATCATTCAACAAGGCAGGCCAACTCGCCACCAACACAGCGCCTAACAACACCACCACCCAAGTGGTGTAAATCCAGACCAGCAAAATCGGCACGGTGGCAAAGGTGCCGTAAACCAGCGAAAAAGTAGGCATGCTGGCCAAATAAAACGTCAAGCCACTGCGGGCGGCTTGAAGCACCAGCGCGGTGAAAAAGCTGCCCAGCAGCAGGGGCCGCCAAGCCACGTGGGTGTTGGGCACAAAGCGGTACAAGCCGCAGATACCACCCCATAACAACAGGAACTCCAACACCCCCAACGCCATCTTGACGCCAGGCCCTTGGTAACGCAAAGAGCCACCCGACCAACTGATGACGGATGCCATGGTCACCAAACCGGCGGCCACCAACAATGGCCCCAAGGTGAGCGCCCCCCAGTACAACAACAGACGTTGACCCCAAGCACGTTGTTGCCGCACCCGCCAAATCGTGTTGAGGCTGCGGTCTATGGTCAGCATCAAGGCCACCGCAGACAACAACAAAGCGGCAAAGCCCCAACTGCCCAAGCGACTGGCCTTGGTGGTGAACTGGGTCAGGTAGCCCAACACTTGGCGTGAAATGGACTCGGGAATCAGGCTCTCCACCAACCAGCGTTGCAGCACGGTTTGAAATTGGTCAAACACGGGAAACGCAGTCACCACAGCCAAAGCCACGGTCAACAGGGGCACCAAGGCGATCAAGGTGGTAAAGGTCAGCGCACCCGCGGTTTGGCCTAAACGGTCATCGGCAAAGCGATGCGTCAAGCGCTTGGTCGCCCTTCGCCAAGGGAAATGCAGGAGTTTTTGCGGGAGACTAAAGAGTTGCGACACAATCATGGTCTCTATCATGCCATCTACACCCACCCTGACCCCCCAAGCCCTTTGGCATGTTCGCCTCAGCCGTACATTGGCCGTGAGCAGCCTGATCGGTTTGATACTGCTTTCCCTGCTGTGGGAGTTGTGGCTAGCCCCTTTGCGCCCGGGCGGCTCTTGGCTGGTGCTAAAGGCCCTGCCCTTGTGCATTCCTTTAGCTGGTTTGCTGAAAAACCGCATG
>JAIXYA010000153.1 GCA_027490485.1 Comamonadaceae bacterium | reverse complement strand
CGGCCACGTCGACCAAAGCGCGTTGCAGGGCTTTGAGCAGTTCGCGGATGGCGTCGATTTCGTCGCGCAACCACAAACGCACATCGGTGGCCACCTGGTCGTTGCGGCTGCGCCCGGTGTGCAGGCGTTTGCCGGCGTCGCCCACCAGTTGGGTCAGGCGTGCTTCGATGTTCAGGTGCACATCTTCGAGTTCCAGCTTCCACTCAAACTGGCCGCCCTCGATGTCTTGGGTGATTTGCGCCAAGCCGCGCTGAATGTCTGCCAAGTCTTGCGCGCTGATGATGGCTTGCGCTTGCAGCATCTCGGCATGGGCCAAGCTGCCTTGTATGTCGGCATGCCACAGGCGCTGGTCGAAAAACACGCTGGCGGTGTAGCGCTGCACCAACTCGCTCATGGGTTCAGAGAAAAGGGCGGACCAAGCCTGCGATTTACGGTCTAGCGAGTTGGAGGAGGTCATGCAGGCATTTTAGGTGTGGTCTTTAACTTGTAAGCCAAATCAAAGGACAGCAACGCAAAATTCTCGCCGTAGACCCTTATTTGGGAACCCATTTATTGAGGAGATAAGCATCATGTGGAAAATTGCATTGGGATTTGTGGCGTTCGCGGCTTTGGCACTGTTTGTCATTTTCAAAGCAGGTGACAAGGTGGACATGAGCGGTGAAAAACACGGCGCAGAAGCAATTCATGCACCTGAAGAAACCAAGCCAGCTGCCGCGCCGGCACCTGCAGCTGATACTCCTGCCGTACCGGCGTCCGCCAATAAGTAAGCAGCGTCATCAAGCTGAACCCGTCTTTGCGAAGGGCTAAGCCCTGAAGCAATCTGACCGACGGCGCAAAGCCGCGAGGCGCAGGTCGGCCGTCGCAACGACGGTCTTTAGCCGGTGTTTCGCAGGCCTGCTGCAATGCCGTTGATCGACAAATGGATACCTCGTTGGGCCCGCTCATCGGTGATGCCTGCGCGATGACGCCGTATCAGCTCCACTTGCAAATGGTGCAAAGGGTCGATGTAAGGAAAGCGGTGTTTGATGGAGCGTGCCAACGAAACGTTGTTGGCCAAGCGTTGCTTTGCACCTGTGATGAGTTGCAAGGCCTGCGCGGTCAGCTGCCACTCGGCTTCTATGGCCTTGAAGATACGCCGACGCAATTTGACGTCGGTGACCAATTCGGCATAACGCGAGGCCAGCGCCAAGTCGCTCTTGGCCATCACCATGTCGATGTTGGAAAGCAGGGTGCGGAAAAACGGCCACTGCTTGTCCATGCGGCGCAGCAAGGCCAGTGCCTGCGTACGCGACAGCGTGGGGTGGTGGTCTAAAAACTGCTGCACAGCTGAACCAAAACCCAACCAGCCAGGCAGGGTCAGGCGACACTGGCCCCAACTGAACCCCCAAGGAATGGCGCGCAGGTCCTCGATGCGTTGCGAGGCTTTGCGGGAAGCGGGCCGCGAACCAATGTTCAGCGCGGCAATTTCGCGCAGCGGTGTGGCTTCAAAAAAATAATCGGTGAAACCGGGGGTCTCGTAAACCAAATGCCGATACGCCTTGAAGCTGTGCAAAGACAAACTTTCAGCCGCTTCAATGAAAGCGCGTGGCGCGGCTTTTTGGGTTTGCAGCAAAGTAGCCTCCAAGGTGGCGGCCACCAAGGTTTCCAAATTGCGTCGTCCTAAAGCAGGGTTGGCGTATTTGGAATTGATCACTTCCCCTTGCTCGGTAAGGCGGATTTGCCCACGCACCGTGCCGGGGGGTTGCGCAAGAATAGCGTCGTAGCTGGGGCCACCGCCGCGCCCCACGGTGCCACCTCGGCCATGGAACAAGCGCAGGGTGATGCCGTGTTCCTCTTCTAAAGCCTTGAAGACATTTACCAAGGCCAACTCGGCTTGGTAGAGCGACCAGTTGCTGGTGAAGATGCCACCATCTTTGTTGCTGTCCGAGTAGCCCAGCATGATGTCTTGTTCGCAACCACCGCGCTTCACCATGGCTGCAATGCCTGGCAAGGCGTAAAAGCTGCGCATGATGTGCGGCGCTTGTTGCAGGTCTTCAATCGTTTCAAACAGGGGCGACACAATCAATTCAGTCTTGGCCTCACCTTCCAAGGTGCCGTGCAGCAAGCCTGTTTCTTTTTGCAGCACCAGCACTTCCAGCAAATCGCTCACGCTTTCGGTGTGGCTGATGATGGCATGGCGAATCGCGTTTGAGCCGAAGTCATGGCGAATCTGCTTAGCTGTTTCAAAGATGCGCAACTCGGACATGCTTTGGGCGCTGTAGTGGTGGTTGGGAATACGCAAGGGTCGCAGGTCGTTCAAGGTTTGCAGCAACAGTGCTTGACGCGCCGCCTCGTCCAGTTTGGCGTAATTCGCTTGGATGCCAGCTACTTTGAGCAACTCTGCCACCACCCATTCATGTTGCTCCGAGCTTTGGCGCAAATCCACCGTCGCCAAATGAAAACCAAACACCTGCACCGCACGTATCAGGGGGCGCAACCGCGGTACAGCCAAGGCTTGGGCGTGCTGAGCGGTGAGGGCTTCGTCCAAGGTTCGTAAATCGGTCAGCAAGCTGTCGGCATCAGGGTAGGGTTGCTGCGGTGGGAGGGCATGGCGCGTCGCTTCTTTGCCTGTCAAATGCAACAGCGTGGCAGCCAATCGTGCATAAACAAAGGTCAAACTGCGGCGGTAAGGCTCGTCTTGGCGATGCGCATTGGTATCGGGCGATGAAGCGGCCAAGGCTTGCAATGCAGGGGGCACACCGACCAGCATGGCCGAGGTGGACAACTCGCTGCCCAGCGAATGGATTTCTGTCAGGTAGTGGCGAAGCGCCACCTCGCTTTGGCGCTGCAAAGCGTATTGCAAGGTGTCAGCATTGACATTGGGGTTGCCGTCGCGGTCGCCGCCCATCCATTGGCCCATACGGAAAAACGGCGCAATGGCTTGGTCCCCCAGGTCGGCTTCCAAGTCGGCGTACAGCTTGGGAATTTCAGTCAAAAAAGTGGACTCGTAATAGCCCATGGCGTTCTCAATCTCGTCGGCCACGGTGAGTTTGGTGAAACGCAGCAAACGGGTTTGCCACAGTTGCAACACACGTGCCCGCACTTGGGCTTCAATCAGCGCCATGGCACGGGCCGTGGTGGCGTCCGTGGGGCGGGAGGTGATGGCGTCGCGCTCTTGCAAGCTTTGGGCAATGCCACGCTCGGCGTCCAAAATGCTTTTGCGTTGAACCTCGGTGGGGTGGGCGGTCAGCACAGGTGAAATATGTGCATGCGCCAAGGCTTGACGCACCGCCTTGGTGGTCCATCCAGCGGCTTTAAGCTTACTCAAGGCTTGAGCCACACTGCCCACTCTCACATCGCCTGCACGGTCGTGGATTTGTTGACGACGAATATGGTGTTGGTCTTCAGCCAAGTTGGCCAAGTGGCTGAAATAAGTAAAGGCGCGAATCACGCTCACTGCTTGTACGCTGGACAGTGAGGCCAATTTTTTCTTCAAGGCCTTGCCAGCCAAAGCGTCAGCATCGCGTCGAAATGCCACGGATAAGCGGCGAATTTGTTCAACCAAGCCAAACGCTGCCTCGCCCTCTTGCTCGCGAATGACATCGCCAAGAATCCGACCTAGCCAGCGGATGTCGTCCACCATGGGACGTTCTTGCTGATTTAATTGGGTGGTCCGTCGTGCGCTGGCAGGTGGTCTGGGCATAAAAAATCAGGTGTGGCGAGGGAAAACCATGAGGAAGCCCATGCTAGCATTCATCAGAGAAAACACGTATACCCAGTCCCTATTTTGAGCACCGTTCACCTCACCATCGCCACCCGTGAGAGCCGTTTGGCTCTTTGGCAAGCCCACCATTTGCAAAACCTTTTGCAAGCGCGAGGTTGCGAAATCTCTATTTTGGGTATGACCACCCAGGGCGACCAAATTCTCGACCGTTCCCTCAGCAAAGTCGGAGGCAAGGGTTTGTTTGTCAAAGAACTCGAAGTGGCGTTGGAAGAAGGCCGTGCCGATTTGGCGGTGCATTCCCTCAAAGATGTGCCTATGGACATGCCCGAAGGCTTTGCGCTGGCTTGCGTGATGGAGAGAGAAGACCCGCGTGACGCTTGGGTTTCGCCCCACTTTGCCACTTTGCAAGACTTGCCAGAGGGCGCTGTGGTGGGCACCTCCAGCTTGCGCCGCACAGTGTTGCTTCGCGCTTTGCGCCCTGATTTGCAAATCGAACCCCTGCGTGGCAATTTGGACACCCGTCTGCGCAAGCTCGACGAAGGCCAGTACGCTGGGATTGTGTTGGCTGCCGCTGGTTTAAAGCGTTTGGGTTTGGCAGATCGAATCCGGCATATTTTTTCTACCACTGAGATGCTCCCCGCTGCTGGACAGGGTGCTTTGGGCATTGAAATCCGCAGTCAAAGAGACGATGTGCGCAGTGTCTTGGCCCCTTTGGCAGACCACACCACTTGGCTGGCTGTGGCTGCAGAACGCTCTGTCAGTCGTGCCATGGGAGGGAGTTGCTCCATGCCTTTAGCGGCACACGCAACGATTGACCAAGGTCAGTTGCGTATCGACGCCGCTTGGGGCAACCCAGACGATTTGCATGCTCCCCTTTTGCGCGCACACACCGAGGGTATGGCCTCCGATTTGGCGCAAGCTGAGCAACTGGGCTTGCAAGTAGCTGCCCAGCTGCGAGCGCAGGGCGCCGCGTAACTGCGCCGGCTTTTCCTCTTATGGTGCGTACCGCCAGAGTGGCTCTTGATGTCATCCTCACCCGCCCTGAGGCTGAAGGGCAGACTTGGGCTGTGGGTTTACGCAAAGCTGGACACCGCCTCAAAAACTGGCCCTTGATCGAAGTCAACCCTATGACCGATTTGATGCGCTTGCGTTCTGTACTTGATGCTTGGCATGGTTACCAAGCAGTGATGTTTGTCAGCCGTGCAGCCGTGACCAATGCCTTAGGCACCATGAAGCCCAAAGCCGGCTGGGGCATGACGCGCTGTTGGGCCACGGGGCCCGGCACCCGTCAGGCTTTGCGCGATGTAGGCGTTCCAGACACATTGATCGATTCGCCGCCTCCTGACGCCGCCCAGTTTGATACCGAATCACTGTGGCCGGTGGTGCAATCCAAGCTCCAGCCCCTCAAGCCGGTTTTGTTGTTACGCGGCAGTGATGGCGACCAAGAAGACCCTAGCTCGCAAGGCTCAGGACGCGATTGGTTGTTGCGGCAATTGGCCATGAACGGTGTTTCAGTGGAAATTTTGTCGGTCTACCAGCGCAGTGTTCCGCGTTGGGACAAATACCGGTTACAAGAAGCCAGTCAAGCCGCCCAAGACGGCAGTATTTGGTTGTTCAGCAGCTCCCAAGCTTTGGATAACTTGTCCAGCTTGCTGCCAGACCAAGATTGGGGCGCTACCCGCGCCATGGCCACGCATGAACGGATTGTGCAAACCGCCAAGGCCATGGGCATTGGGAAAGTGGTTTTTTGCAGACCCAGTCTGGGCGAAGTGCTTGCCTCATTAGAATTGATGGCATGAGCAGTGAGTCTGGACCAACGCAACTAAACCCTCCCCCCGCGGCCGGTCCTGAAACCTCACGTCCTCTTTGGCGTTCTTATGGCGGCAAATTGATGGGCTTGGTTGCCTTGCTTGCCTTGGCACTGGCCATCATGCTGTGGCAAAAACTCAGTTTGATTCAAGAGCAATTGGCCAGACAAAGCGCGGATGCAGGACAACTTTCCATGCAAGCCAATAGCTTGGCCAAGAACGCGCAAGACTTGGCCAACGAAACCGCAGGCCGCGTGGCCTTGCTCGATACCCGCTTGAGTTAAGTGGCATTGCAGCGCTCGCAACTGGAAGAGTTGATGCAAAGCCTGACACGCTCCAGAGATGAAAACATGGTGGTGGATATCGAGTCCGCGCTGAGCCTTGCGCAGCAGCAGGCCGAACTCACTGGCAGTGTGCAACCTATGCTGGCGGCCTTGCACAGCGCCCAAAAACGCTTAAGCAAAGTAGCGCAACCGCGTCTGACGCCGGTGTTGCGTGCTTTGCAAACCGATATTGACCGTATTCAGTCGGCAAGTGTCACCGATACCCCGAGTTTGCT
>JAIXYA010000278.1 GCA_027490485.1 Comamonadaceae bacterium | reverse complement strand
CACGGTGGACGCGGTGGTGTCCCTGACCGGCTTTTCGTTGGTGGGCGGCCCCGCCTACAACGACGCCCATGCCGCCGAAGAAATTTTGTCCAAACTGGATGTGCCTTATATCGCTGCACACCCCGTAGAGTTCCAAACCTTGGACCAATGGGGTGGCTCCGACCGCGGTCTGTTGCCCGTCGAATCCACCATCATGATCGCCATCCCCGAGCTTGACGGCTCGACCGTTCCCATGGTGTACGGCGGTCGTCCCGGCGCTGATGGCGTGACCTGCACCGGTTGCCAACAACGCTGCACCTTCACCAAAGACCACAAGCAGCAAGACATGTTCACCTGCACTGAGCGCACCGCCATGCTGTCTGCGCGGGTGGGCAAATTGGTCGATCTGCGCCGCTCCGAACGTGCCCAGCGCAAAGTCGCCATGGTCATCTTCAACTTCCCACCCAACTCGGGCAACACCGGCACCGCTGCTTATTTGGCGGTGTTCGAGTCTTTGTTCAACACCATGGTGGAGATGAAGGCGCAGGGCTACACGGTAGATTTACCCGAGAGCGTTGACGCCTTGCGCGACGGCATTTTGTATGGCAACGCCAAGCAGTACGGCGCAGACGCCAATGTGCATACCCTGATTTCTGCCGAGCAACACATTTGCCGCGAAAAATGGTTGTCTGAGATTGAAGCTCAGTGGGGCCCCGCACCTGGCAAACACCTGACCAACGGTCAATCTATCTTTGTGATGGGCCAGCAGTACGGCAACCTCTTGGTAGCGGTGCAACCCTCCTTCGGCTACGAAGGCGACCCCATGCGTCTGCTGTTCGAAAAAGGTTTTGCGCCCACCCATGCGTTTTCGGCGTTTTACCGCTACCTGAAAGAAGACTTCAATGCCAACGCGGTGCTGCACTTTGGCACTCACGGCGCCTTGGAGTTCATGCCCGGCAAACAAAACGGCATGTCCGCGCTGTGCTGGCCAGACCGCATGATTGGCGAGCTGCCCAATTTCTACCTTTACGCCTCCAACAACCCCTCTGAAGGTGCCATCGCCAAGCGACGCGCTGCAGCTACTTTAATCAGCTACCTCACTCCCCCCGTAGCCGAATCGGGTTTGTATGCAGGTCTTGCCGACTTGAAAGCATCCATCGACCGTTGGCGCAGCCTAGACCTTGATCAAGAACACGAGCGAGGTGAGCTGATGGGCTTGGTGCAAGCCCAAGCGGCTGAACTCGACTTGGTCAGCATGGAACCCGCTTGGACCTTGGCGACGAATGCGCCCTTTGAACTGAGCGCCGCCAAACGCATCCAAAAATTAGGTGAGCAAATTTTGGAACTGGAATACACCTTGATTCCCCACGGCTTGCATGTGGTGGGTAAAGCACCTTCGCACAGCGAAAGGGTGGACATGCTGATGGCCATGGCCGAGGCCAGCTACGAGGCCAAACCCACACGCGCAGCAGTTGAAGCCTTGGTCGCAGGCAGCGCACCAGCCAAAGCCTTGTTACAAAGCGGGTTGGCGGGCCAAGAAGCCCATGCCGCTTTGTTTGACAAACTGGCCGACGCCAACCGGTTGATGATGATGAACAGCGAACTCAATGGCTTGATCGCTGCCATGGACGCTCGCTACATACGCCCAGCACCTGGGGGCGACATCATGCGCACCCCCGAGGTCTTGCCCACAGGTCGTAACCTGCACGGCTTTGACCCCTTCCGTATTCCCAGCGCCTACGCCGTCAAAGACGGTGCGGTGCAAGCTGACAAACTCATTGCCCGCTACCAACAAGACGGCAACCCGCTGCCTGAGTCGGTCGCCATGGTGTTGTGGGGCAGCGACAACTTGAAAACCGAGGGCAGCCAAATCGCCCAAGTGTTGCGTTTGTACGGAGCCAAGCCCCGCTTTGACAGCTATGGCCGCTTGGTCGGTGCCAGCCTCATCCCTTTGACAGAACTGGGCCGCCCCCGCATCGATGTGGTGGTCACCTTGTCGGGCATCTTCCGCGACTTGATGCCCTTGCAAATCAAACTCATCGCCGAAGCCGCCTTGCTGGCCGCGCAAGCCGATGAATCGCCAGAAGACAACTTTGTGCGTAAACACGCCTTGGCCTACCAAGCCGAACATGGCTGCGACTTGGAAACTGCCGCTTTGCGGGTGTTTGGCAACGCCGATGGCGCATATGGTTCCAATGTCAACAATTTGGTAGAAAACGGTGGCTGGGAAGACGAAGACGAACTCGCCAAAACCTATAGCCAGCGAAAAGGCTTTGCCTACGGCGTGAGCGGCAAACCCACGCAACACAACGGTTTGCTGAAAAGCGCCTTGGCCGATGTGCAGCTCACTTACCAAAACTTGGATTCGGTCGAGCTGGGCGTGACCACGGTAGACAACTACTTCGACACCTTGGGCGGTATCACCCGTGCGGTACGCCAAGCCAAAGGCGGGGTGGACACCCCTGTCTACATCGGCGACCAAACCCGCGGCGATGGTTTGGTTCGCAGCTTGTCTGAACAAGTATCCTTAGAAACCCGCACCCGCATGCTCAACCCCAAGTGGTACGAAGGCATGTTGGCGCATGGCTACGAAGGCGTACGGCAAATTGAGGTTCATATCACCAACACCATGGGCTGGTCTGCCACCACCGGCCAAGTGCAGCCTTGGGTGTACAAGCAGTTGACCGAGACCTTTGTGCTGAATGCCGAAATGCGCGACCGCATGGCACGCCTGAACCCCACCGCTTCTGCACGCTTGGCCAACCGCCTCATCGAAGCCTCGGACCGCGCCTACTGGCAGCCCGATGCCGACATGATGGACCGTTTGCGCCAAGCAAGCGAAGAGCTGGAAGACCGCCTGGAAGGTGTTTTTGAAAGCAGCGCTGGCTAACGCCGCACAATGTCTGCGGTGGCCCCAGCGGCGCATTGCTTAAGATCACGCCATGGCTATCCCCTTCCCCTTCTCCGCCATCGTCGGCCAAGACGAGATGAAACTCGCCATCCAAATCGTGGCCATCGACCCCAAGGTAGGTGGCATTTTGGCTTTGGGTGACCGTGGCACGGGCAAGTCCACTGCAGTGCGTGCCTTGGCCGATTTGCTCCCTCCTTTGCAAGTGGTGGTGGGCTGTCGCTACGGCTGCGACCCCGCCAGCAGCGCTGCCACCTGCACCGATTGCGCCAGCCTCAAAACCGCTGGCAAACGTCCGAAAACCGAAACCCGTCCGGTACCCGTGGTCGATTTGCCACTGGGTGCCAGCGAAGACCGCGTGGTCGGTGCGCTCGATTTAGAAAAAGCCTTGAGCCAAGGCGTGAAAGCGTTTTCACCCGGCTTGTTGGCCCAAGCCAACCGTGGTTTTTTGTACATCGACGAGGTCAATTTGCTGGAAGACCATTTGGTCGATTTGCTGATTGACGTGGCTGCCTCCGGCGAAAACGTAGTCGAGCGAGAAGGCCTGTCGGTGCGCCACCCTGCCCGCTTTGTGCTGGTGGGCAGCGGCAACCCTGAAGAAGGTGAATTGCGCCCGCAGCTGTTAGACCGTTTTGGTTTGTCGGTCGAGGTACGCACACCGCAAGACATCGACCAACGCATTGCCGTTATCAAGCGACGTGACGCTTTTGAACGTGATCCCCAAGGATTTCGCGATGAATGGGCAACGCAAAACGATGGCTTGCGCGAACATATTTTGAAAGCCCGCAAGTTGCTGGATAAGGTCAAGGTCGGCGATGACTTGCTGCGCTTGTGCGCCCAGTTGTGCCAAGCGCTGGGTACCGATGGCTTGCGTGCCGAACTCACCCTGATGCGGGCTTGCCGTTCACTGGCCGCGATGCAAGGCCACAAAACCGCCACCCCTGCGCATTTGCGTACCGTGGCCCCCATGGCACTGCGTCACCGTCTGCGCCGCAACCCCTTGGACGACACAGGTTCTGGCACCCGCGTTGACCGCGCCCTTGCCGAGGTGCTAGGCACGTGAACCTGGCTTGGGACGACGCGCTGTGGGCGCTGACGGCCCTGCATATCGACCCCGTGGGTTTGCGCGGTATTTGGCTGCGTTCCCCGCATGGGCCTGTGCGTGACGAGTGGTTGTCCATGCTGCACCACTTGCGCCCAGGGGTGCGGCGTCTGCCCAACAACATCGACAGCGAGCGGCTGTTAGGTGGCTTGGATTTAAGCGCCACTTTAAACAGTGGTCGCCCCGTCACCCAAGCCGGTTTGCTGGCGCAGTCTGACCAGTCTCTTTTGCTAGCCCCGATGGCCGAACGCATGGCCCCTGAGGCGGCAGCGATTCTGGCGCAGGTGCTGGACAACGGCCGCGTCACGCCGCATGGCGGGGGCGACACCCAAGACGCAAGGCTGGGCCTGATCGCCTTGGACGAAGCCTTGGAGGATGAAACACCCATGGCTGAGACCTTGCAAGAACGTCTTGGCATCTGGCTGGATTTGCGTCACCTTGGGCGGCCAGAAGAAGCCAGCGACGAGGTGCTAGGGCTGATGGGGGTGCTCTGTAGCCCTGATGGTGAAGCCGAGCAAGAGCGCCAAAGCGTTTTGGAACGTTTGCGCACACTGCGCTTAGATGATGAACAAATACAGGCCATCACCCAGATGGCGCAGGCCATGGGCATTGCCAGCTTGCGTGGCCCATTGGCTTGTGTGCGCTTGGCCTGTGTGCTGGCGGCGCTGCGTGATAGTGATGCCGTGGAAGACATCGATCTAGGCCGAGCTGCCCGCTTGTGCCTGACACCTCGGGCTACCCAATTACCCGCACCACCCGAGCAAGAAGCGCCGCCTGAACAAGCCGAAGAGCCCCAGGAGCCTCCACCCGAACAGCCCCCCGAAGAGGAGCCCGCTCCACCCGAAACAGAGCCGCCCTCCGAGTCTCCCGAAGAGGACAGCCTGCCGCAAGAGATGGCTGAGCTGCTGCTGGAGGCAGCCTTGGCCACCTTGCCAGCAGATGTGTTGGCGCAATTGGCCAATAACAGTGCCACCCGAATCCAAGGCGGCGGCCAAAGCCGCAGCGGTGCGGTGCGACAAAGCCGCAGCCGTGGCTCGCCCTTGCCACCTCGTCCAGGCTTACCGCGCCAAGGCGCTCGTTTGCATGTGTTGGCCACGTTGGGACACGCCGCGCCACGGCAAAAGCTTCGTAGGCCTTTGGCTTCTGCACACGGTGCAGCCAGTCGTTTGGCGATTCGTGCAGAAGACTTCCACATTCACCGCTTTGCCGAGCGCACCCAAAGCTGTTTGATTTTTGCCATCGATGCTTCAGGCTCGGCGGCGCTGAATCGCTTGGCCGAGGCCAAGGGTGCGGTGGAGTTGCTGCTGGCCCAGTCCTATGCGCGGCGCGATCAGGTATGTGTGGTGGGCTTTCGCGGCAGCCAAGCCGAGGTGTTGTTGCCGCCCACCAAGTCACTGGTGCGGGCCAAGCGCAGCTTGGCTGGTTTGCCTGGTGGCGGCGGCACCCCTTTGCCCCATGCGATGAAATTGGCACTGGAACTCGCCTTGCAACAGCGCCGCTTGGGCGTCACCCCCAGCCTGGTTATGCTGTGCGATGGCCGCGCCAACGTCAGCCTGCAAGGTGGTGGTGGACGCTCGCAAGCCTTGCAAGAGTCTCTGTCACTGGCCCAAGCTTGGCGAGCCCAAGGTTTGCAAAGCATTTGGATTGACACCTCTGCCCGCCCCGAACCGCAAGCCGAGCAAATCGCGCTTGCCATGGGTGCTCGCTATGTGCCCTTGCCCCAAGCCAACAGCCAACGCATGGCGCAAGTGGTGCAAGCCGCCTCGGGGTGACATGGACTGGCAAGCGCATCGCCACGATTGGCCACACGCTGAACGCAGCCGGTTTGTAGAGGCTGGTGGTGTGCGCTGGCATGTGCAACAAGCGGGCCACCAAGGGCCCAAGGTCTTGCTCATCCACGGCACTGGCGCGTCCGGCCACACATGGCGGGATTTGCTCTGGCCTTTGGCCCAACACGCACAGGTATGGGTGGTCGATCTGCCTGGCCATGGCTTCAGTTCGCTGGCGGCAGGCCAAGGCATGTCCATGAGTGGCATGGCCACCAGCTTGCATGCCTTGATGCAAACGCTTGAAGTAGCTGTGAACGTATTCATTGGACACTCGGCAGGCGCGGCGATTGCAGGGCGCATGGTGATCGACCACAGCCTCACACCCCAAGCGCTGCTTGGCATCAACCCCGCTTGGTTGCCACTGCCGGGTTTGGCGGGTTTGCTGTTTCCGCCCACCGCCAAACTCTTGGCACTGACCGCATATGTGCCGCAATGGTTTGCCAAGCAAGCCAGTTCTCCCGGCATGTTGGACAAATTGCTAGAAAGCACAGGTTCGGTGCTGGATGGCAGGGGCAAATCGCTTTATGCAAAGCTAGTAGCT
>JAIXYA010000086.1 GCA_027490485.1 Comamonadaceae bacterium | reverse complement strand
TAAGGGCTTTACAGAACTTGCAGGTAAATAGCCAAGCAAGCGCCGTAGCCAACGACCCAGCACAGGGTGCGAAAACTGGCCCAGTCCATCACATAAGCCAAGAAGTACAAGGCTCTTGCTGCCACAAACACCAAACACAGGGTATCAAGCAAGGCCGCATCGGCTTGGAAATGCAAAGCCAGTAAAACCGCCACCGCAAAAAACGGAAAAGCCTCAAAGCTGTTGTGCTGCGCAGCATTGGCCCTGGCCCGCGCACCCGTTTGCTCGGCAAGCCATCCGCGGGGGTTGTGGTTGTCAAAGCCCTTGAAACCCCATTTGGCACTGGCAGCGCCTAGCAAGGGCATAAGGCCTGCCACCACCACACAAGCCACTGGAATATTCATTTTTTTTCCCTATTTGGAAGCGCGATGCGCCAACGCTTGTATCGCCAAGGCGTAGCCCTGAATACCCAAACCTGCCATCACCCCTACCGCAACGGGTGACACATAGGAGTGGTGGCGAAAGGCTTCACGCGCAAAGACATTGCTGATGTGGGTTTCAATGACGGGTAAGCCGGTTCCCTTGATGGCGTCGTGCAGCGCAACAGAGGTGTGGGTGAAAGCACCTGGATTGAACACAGCGCCAATGGCTTTGCCTTGCTGGCAAAGTTGCCCATAGGCATGAATTTGGTCGATCAACTCACCCTCGTGGTTGCTTTGCACAAAATCCACTTCCAAGCCCAAGGGCTGCGCGGTGGCTCTGCACAAAGCTTCGACATCGGCCAAACTGGCGTGGCCGTATTGTTCGGGTTCACGGGTGCCCAAGAGGTTGAGATTGGGGCCGTTGAGAATGAGAATCTTCATAAATTAAGTATACGATGGCGTCCTTGGGAGGAGCCATGATTCGTTTGGTGGTTTTTGATGCTTACGGTACCTTGTTCGATGTGTACTCGGTAAGTGCCATGGCCGAGACTTTATTCCCCGGACATGGCAACGCCTTGTCTGTGCTGTGGCGCGATAAACAAATCGAGTACAGCCGCTTGGTGACCATGAGCGACCCTCTGAACCCCTTGGGCAGTCGACACTACCAATCGTTTTGGGACTTGACCCGGCTTGGCTTGCAATACGCCTGCCAAAAGCTCGGGCTAGAACTCACCCCGCCCAAACAAAAACAACTGATGGACCAGTACGCCCAACTCACACCCTTTGCGGAAAACTTGGACGTGTTGCAACACCTCCAAGCCATTGGGATGCGCTGCGCGATTTTGTCTAACGGCAGCCCCGATATGCTGGCCAAAGCCGTGGGCAGCGCAGGAATGACGGGCTTGATTGACAAAGTGTTGTCCGTCGATGAGGTGAGGCAATTCAAAACTTCTCCGCAAAGCTATGGCTTGGTTACCCACCACTACCCCATGGATGTGCGAGAAGTGCTGTTTGTGTCTAGCAACAGCTGGGATGCGCTGGGCGCAACTTGGTACGGCTTCAAAAGCTTCTGGGTCAACCGCCAAGGCTTGCCCTTTGAGACCCTAGGGCCCCGACCCACCCACAGCGGTCCCACATTGAAAGATATCTTGCCCTTGCTATGAAGTGCTTGGTTTTGTTGTTTGCCGTGGTCAGCCATGCTGCGTTCCCCATGGGTTGGTGGGATGCCAAAGAGCCCCTCAAAGGTTTTGATCTGTCGCCTACCGAGTTGAAACAGGTCAGCATCCAATCGGGCTGGTCCAGCGATGACCCCCAGTTGATGATGTTTGAGGTGAGCAACCGCCTGAGCGGCCCCATCTACTGTGTGGGAGCCAGCTTTGAGATGAAAGACGGCAAACAACGCCAAAAAGCTTTTGAGCCCAAGATCTACGTTCCTGCGGGACAAAAAAGAAATGCCTCGGTAAGAGGCATTGAAAAAAAGGACCTGAAAACTTTTGGTTTCAGCTGCCGGTGCATGAGAAAAGCACCGCAGGCAGATTGCGAGAACCCCTATCAATGAGGGGCAAGCGCCAAAGGTTTAGTTAGGTGTGTTGCCACCGGCAGGTGCCGAAGGAGAGAGTGCGCCAGGTACGCCGACATTGGGCTTGGGAGCGCTGGGGGCAGTGCCTGCGGGGTAGACGGGGGGTGCACCGACTTGCTGCATTTCGCCGCGGAATTCGCCGCCACGTTCGATTTGGATTTGCGAGTATTCAAGCTTACCCGACACTTTGCCGGTAGCGCGGATATGCAAATGGTCACGGCAGTGAATGATTTGGTGCATTTCACCTTCGACTTCAATGGCGCGGGCAGTGACTTTGCCGGTGATTTTTCCGGACTGGCCAATAAAGATTTCTTCCGCTGTCAACTCGCCATCCACTGTGCCGTAAATAGTGGCTTTCTTGGGCACATTGAGCGTGCCTTTGAAAGTGACGCCGTTGCCAATCACCAGATTGTTGGATTGATCAATATTGGTTGCCATAAGTCAGTCTCGCTTTGAAGTGAAGTGGGTAGTTTAGTAAAAAAGGAAATAGCCGTTGAGGATGCAAACAGAATCGGAGTTGATAACCCCATTGTAGTCAGCGTTTGGCCGGTTTAACCTCGTAGGGGGCCACAGAAACCGCCTCGAGCAAATAACCGCTGACCCCTTGGGAGGTCGCGACCCGCCCTTCCTTGATCTCGCCCTCCACCCAAACAATGTCCATAGACTCCGGTAACTTCTTGATTTTGCTTTGAGCTGTCGGGCGAATCAGCACAATTTGGTTGGCTGGTGGGGGCGGCGTGTGGATACATGCACCAAAATAAGGAACCAACAAAAACTCACGTTTTTCGCTTCGTTCGGCGTCCAAGGGCACGACATAGCCAGGTAATCGGACTTTTTTATTGAGTTGCGATTTGACAATCGGGGCTTCGTCAAATTTTTTGCGCATGACAGCCATGGCTTTATTGGCTTCGTCACTGCTGTCTTGCAAATTGGACAATTTGCCCACTGCGGCCATTTCCTTGGTCATCTCTTTCACCCAAGGCTCGGGCATGAGGTCGTTCCAATCGATCAGGTTGTACCCCGGGGTTTCGGCGCTGACACCCATGGCCGCCGTGAGCGTGAATACGCCTATAGAGCGGGTGACGCAGTGAAACCAAGCTCGCCTGTGCATTCTGAATTCCTTTCAACTTAAACCGAAGGGGGATGCAAACCATCCGATAAAGACAAACGATAGGCTCGCCAAGCAGGTACCCAACTGGCCACCAAAGCCACGCAGCACAAACCCGCCAACGCCCACCAAGCCTGAGCCGCAGGCCAACCGGCTTGCACCAACACGCCAAACTCTGTTCGCAAGACGCCTTGACCGGCAATCAACAAGGCTTGGCACAGCACATAGCCAGTCACTATACCCACCACGCAGACCAACAACGATTCCAACAACACAAAGCCCATCAAAGCCAAGGGCGCTGCACCCATGGCCCGCAAAATGGCCAACTCTTTGCGCCGACCTGCCATGGCCACCAACAGCACCG
>JAIXYA010000275.1 GCA_027490485.1 Comamonadaceae bacterium | reverse complement strand
CCCGCCCACCCTCGTGGTCGACACAAATCAAGGCATCGGGGCGCACACTTTTGATGTCGGCGCACAAAGCACTAAGTTGCTGGCGATCGACCCAGTTGCGGCCAAACAAAATCATGCCGCCACACAGAGGATGCGCCAAACGGCGGCGGTCGGTGTCGCTGAGCGAGGTGCCAGCGATGTCCAAAATCAGGGGGGCGTGTTTCACAGTCGTCATGGTTTAAGCAGTGGTTTGTTCAACAATCACATGGCTGGTGGCGTAGTCGGTTTCATCACTCAAGGTGACATGGGCGCGCAGTTGGCGCTTGACAAACCAGTCGTGCAATGCGCCATGCAACACGATGGTGGGTTGGCCGCTAGGCAAGCGCCCTACCTCGCAATGCCGCCAGGTCATGGGCATGCGCATGCCCAAACCAATGGCTTTGCTGAAAGCTTCCTTCACCGAAAACCGTGTCGCCAAAAAGCGCACGCCTCGGTCGGGCCATCGGACGCTTCTGGCGCGAAAGGTGTGCATCTCGGCCTCGCTCAGCACCTTCAAAGCGAAACGCTCGCCGTGGCGTTCATAGGCAGCACGGATGCGGCGGATGTCGCAAATGTCGGTGCCGATGCCGTAAATCTGGCTCATGGCTTGAGGCAATCTAAGTAGGCTTGTACCGTGGCGCTGTAGCCCCTCTCCAAGGCGTCGGCCATCAAGGCGTGGCCAATCGACACCTCTTTCACATCCGGCACGGCTTGCACAAAGTCGCGCAAATTGAGCAGGTTCAGGTCGTGTCCAGCATTGACTTCCAGGCCCACAGCTTGGGCCGCCTTGGCCGCTGCCACAAACTGCGCCAACACCGCCTCACCTGGGGCAGAGCCATGGCTGGCCGCATAAGGCTCGGTGTACAGCTCAACTCGGTCAGCGCCCACTTCCTTGGCAAACACCATAGCTGCAGGGTCTGCATCCATGAACAGACTGACCCGCGCACCCCAGGCTTGGGCTTGGGCGATAAGGGGTCGCAAGCGTTGGGCATCTTCAGGAAAGCGCCAGCCGTGGTCCGAGGTGAACTGCCCTTCGGCGTCCGGCACAAAGGTGACCTGCTGCGGACGTACTTTGTCCACCAAGGCCATGAGGTTGTGAAACGGGTTGCCCTCGATGTTGTATTCGCGGTCTGGCCAGTCTTTCAAAAGCGCGGCTAAGTCGAAGACATCGCTGTCGCGGATATGGCGCTGGTCGGGCCGGGGATGCACTGTGATGCCATGGGCACCGGCTTGCAAACACAGGGTGGCAGCACGTGTGACGCTGGGGATGCCCAAATGGCGGGTATTGCGCACCAGCGCAACTTTGTTCAGGTTGACAGATAAATGGGTGTTCATAAGGCTTGCAATTCCATCATCACTTGGCGGGTGCGCAAGCTGCTGACGCCGCAATGGTAGTGCAAGAGGTTACGCAGCTGGGTTTGCAGCGCACTGCGCAACTCTGGTGCAAACTCGGCGCAACAGCGCAGCAAGGTGGTCAAGGGCGCATCGTTGGCAAGCGCTGCATGCAACTGCAGCCAATCGCTGCCGCGCAACGCCACGCCCACCTCCACGGCCCTGAGCCCACCTTCTGCAAACAAAGCATAGTTGGAACCCGCTTGCAGCGCTTGCAAGGTCAAGGTCTGCACGGATAAATCAGGCAAAAAACCAATGTCGCGCAGCAGCAGCAATTCAAAGGCACGCAACAAAGGCGCGATGGTGTTGTCCAAGCCACTGGCCAAGACCTTGACGGTTTGGCGGTAGGTGTCAAACAAAGCGGGATGGGGGTCGTCACGGGCCAGCAAGCGCAGCAGCAATTCATTGAGGTAATAGCCCGACAGCAAGGCCTCGCCGCTGGGCATGACATGTCCACCCGCCCACTCGGCACTTTTCAAGGTGCGGATTTCCGCGTCACCGCCATAACAAAGCGACAAGGGTTGAAGGGGCAACAGCACCGCACGCAAATTGGAGGTGGGGCGTTTGGCACCTTTGGCGACCAAGGCCACACGTCCGTGGTGGCGGGTCAAGACTTCCAATATGCGGCTGGATTCGCTCCAGTCGTAGTGGTGAAGCACAAAAGCGGGTTCATCCAAAACCCGAAGCGCAGCCGCTTTACTCGTAGCCAAAGCTGCGCACCCGCGCTTCGTCATCGGCCCAGCCGGAGCGCACTTTCACCCACAGTTCGATGAACACTTTGGCGTCCATCAGTTTTTCCAACTCTTGGCGTGCCAAGGTGCCGATTTGCTTCAAGCGCTCTCCACCTTCGCCAATCACCATGGCTTTGTGGCCATCACGCTCAACCACGATGGTGGCGGCAATGCGCACCATGCGCGACACGGTTTTGCCAGGCTCTTCGGTGAATTTGTCGATGATGACGGTCGAGGTGTAGGGCAGCTCGTCGCCGGTGAACCGAAACAGTTTTTCGCGGATGATTTCGCTGGCCAAAAACTTTTCGCTGCGGTCAGTCAGCTCGTCTTCGCTGTACCACCAAGCTTGCTCGGGTAAATAAGCTTGGCACTGGGTCAGCAGCCGCTCGATGTCCTTGGGGTTTTTCGCCGACATCGGCATGAACTGCGCAAACGGGTGGCGTGTTTGCATCTCTTGCAGCCATGGAGCGATTTCTTCTCGGCGGTTTACTTTGTCAAGCTTGTTGGCGATCAGCAAAGCGGGAATGCCTTTGTTCAGCAGCGCCAGCACCTTGGCGTCAGCCTGCGCAAAACTGCCCGCATTGACCACAAACAACACCAAGTCCACATCGCTGACCGCACCCACCACGGTTTTGTTGAGCGAACGGTTCAGCGCATTGGCGTGGTCAGTCTGAAAGCCTGGTGTGTCCACAAAAATGAACTGCGTCTCGCCGGTGGTGCGAATGCCGGTGATGCGGTGGCGAGTGGTTTGCGCTTTGCGCGAGGTGATGCTGATTTTTTGCCCCACCAAGGCGTTCAGCAAGGTGGATTTGCCCACATTGGGCTTGCCCACAATGGCCACCAAACCACAGCGTTGGGTGCCGGTTGGTGCCGAGCTTAAAGGTTCTGTCATAAAGGATGCTCCTGCAACCATTGGAGCATGGCAGCCGCGGCCGCTTGCTCGCCGCTGCGCCGCGAGTTGCCAATGCCGCGCTGGGCTTGCTTGAGCTCGGCAATTTCGCATTCGACATCAAAAGTCTGTTGGTGGGCAGCACCGGTGGTACCTGCCACACGGTAGATGGGCAGTTGCATACGCCTGGCCTGCAACCACTCTTGCAATTCGGTTTTGGGGTCTTTGGCGGCAGCGGTCATCGTCGGAGAGATGGCCACCTTGTCAAACAAGCGCAACACCAAGCCTTCAGCTGCGTCGTAACCTGCATCCATCAACACCGCGCCGATGATGGCCTCTAAAGCATCAGCCAAGATAGAGGGACGTTGTTGACCGCCTGAGCGCATCTCGCCCTCGCCCAAGCGGATCAAGCCGCTCAAACCCAAATCAAGGGCCAAGCGGTGCAAAGTATCTTGCTTGACCAAATTGGCGCGTACACGGGAGAGGTCACCCTCGGGCTGGTCGCGCAATGCGGAGTAGAGCATGCGAGACACCGCCAAATTGAGCACCGAGTCGCCTAAAAACTCGAGGCGCTCATTGTGTTGGCTGCTAAAACTGCGATGGGTCAGCGCCAGCTCAAGCAACTGAGGCTGGGCAAAGCGGTGCTGTAACCTGTCTTGCAAGCCCGAGGTGGTCAACTTCGCATACACCTCGACCATCGTCAGTCAAAACCACCAACGCGGCTGGGATTGCCAAAATTCATCCACACAAAAAACGCTTTGCCCACGATGTTTTGGTCGGGCACAAAACCCCAGTAGCGGGAATCCAGCGAGTTGTCGCGGTTGTCACCCATCATGAAGTAGTGACCGGCTGGCACTTTGCAAACAAAACCTTCGACGTTGTAGGTGCAGTTTTCTTTGTAAGCAAAGTCATCAATGCCGCTCACAAAGGCAGGTGCGCGGTCTTCGTTCAGCAAGCGGTGGACCCGCAGATTGCTCATGTCTGTTGGGGTGCTGCCAATCGGCAAGGGTTCCTCGAACTGCTTGCTGTAGCGCATATTGTCAGCGTCGAAAAATTCAGGCACAGAGGTTTTGCCAACGGCTTGACCATTGATGGTGAGTCGCTTGTTGATATAGGCGATCTCATCGCCAGGAACACCAATGACACGCTTGATGTAATCCAAGCTGGGTTTGGGTGGGTAGCGAAACACCATCACATCGCCACGCTGCACCGCGTTGCCATCGGTCAACTTCCGGTTGATGACGGGCAAGCGGATGCCGTAATGGAATTTGTTCACCAAAATCAAGTCGCCCACATGCAAAGTGGGGATCATGGAGCCGGAGGGAATTTTGAAAGGCTCAAACAAGAAAGATCGCAAGATGAAAACCGCCGCGATGACAGGAAACAACCCCGCGGTCCAATCCAGCCACCAAGGTTGGCGGTACATCTCTTCCAACTTGGCCCCAAGCTGCTGATGCTCAGGCGGTGTGGCGATGCCTTGTTGCATCAACTCTTGTTCACGCTTGGCGTACTGTTCTTGCAAAGCTTGGGCCGAGCGTTGACGCTTGGGCCAAAAATACAATTTTTCCGCCACCCAATACACACCGGTGACGGTGGTGGCCATCAACAACAGCAACGCAAAATTGCCTTCCACCATGCCTGCGTACCAAGCGCCGGCATAAGCTACAAATGCGGCCAACACCAAGCCGGTGAGTACGGCGATCAATCTTCCACCTGCAATATCGCCAAAAAGGCTTCCTGGGGTACTTCCACCGATCCGATTTGTTTCATGCGTTTCTTGCCTGCTTTTTGTTTCTCTAAAAGTTTGCGCTTTCGACTGATGTCGCCGCCATAGCATTTTGCCAGCACGTTTTTACGCAAGGCTTTGATGGTTTCGCGTGAAATGATGTTGGCACCAATCGCTGCTTGGATGGCGACGTCAAACATTTGGCGGCTGATGATTTCACGCATCTTGGAAACCACCGCACGGCCACGGTATTGCGACTGGCTGCGGTGAACAATGATGGACAAGGCGTCCACCCGCTCGCCGTTCAACAAAATATCGACCTTCACCACGTCAGCGGCACGGTACTCCTTGAACTCGTAGTCCATGGAAGCGTAGCCACGGCTGACGCTTTTGAGCTTGTCAAAGAAGTCCAGAACAATTTCACCCAAAGGCATTTCATAGGTGAGCATCACCTGGCGGCCATGGTAGGCCATGTTCAGCTGCACCCCGCGCTTTTGGTTGGCCAGGGTCATGACCGCGCCCACATAGTCTTGCGGCATGTACAAATGCACGGTAACGATGGGCTCGCGGATTTCCTCCATCTTGCTGGCCTCGGGCATCTTGGAGGGGTTCTCCACCATGATGACCTCACCATCGGCCCGCAGCACCTCGTAGACCACGCTCGGTGCGGTGGTGATCAGGACTTGGTCAAATTCGCGCTCCAAACGCTCTTGCACGATTTCCATGTGCAACAAACCCAAAAAACCGCATCGGAAACCAAACCCCAGGGCTTGGGAAACCTCGGGTTCAT
>JAIXYA010000063.1 GCA_027490485.1 Comamonadaceae bacterium | reverse complement strand
TTGGTGGTGGCGATTTACGTTACCAAGGTACCCATTCCCTTTTTGAACAAAGGCTTGAGCCGCAACGCCGAGCAAGACGCGGCCGAGCAAAAAAAGAACAAAGACTGGGACCCCAACGCTCCGCTGTATGGCAAACCACCCGCCGCCAATGCACCTGCATCTGAAAAAGCGCCGCTCAGCCCTGCTGCTCCGTCCACACCGACCCAGCCTTCTGAGTCCAGTTCTGCGGACCCCTTGGGTGATTTGGCGCTGAGCAAAACCCAAGGCGTCGATGCTTTTTACTATTTCGTGCAAGTCGGTGCTTTCAACGGCAGCGAGGAAGCCCAAACACAGCGTGGCAAGTTGGCTTTGGGGGGCTTTGACCCCAAAATATCCGAACGCGAACAAAACGGCAAAATCGTCTATCGAGTACGTTTAGGACCATTCGAGACCAAAACCGAGGCCGAAGACGCCCAAACCAAACTCAAAGCCAACAAATTTGAATCCGCGCTGATGCGGGTTCAACGCTGATCTTTTTTTCAAGAGGCCCACCACCATGCAACGCCGCACTTTTTCAGCCCTGACCTTGGGCGCACTTTCTTCCATGCCTTTTGCGCCAGCCGTGGCTCAGACGGGCTTTAAAGAAGGCACCGATTACCTCAAACTCAGCCAAGCCGTGCCCACCGAAGCGGGCAAAGGCCGCATCGAGGTGCTGGAGTTCTTTTGGTACAACTGCCCGCATTGCAATTCCTTTGAGCCCACGCTCAGTGCTTGGAGCAAAAAACTGCCCAAGGATGTCGAAGTGAAGAGGGTGCCAGTGCGCTTTCGCGCCGAATTTGAACCACAGCAACGCGCTTACTACGTGTTAGAAGCCTTGGGCAAAGTCGAAGAGCTGCAAGGCAAGATGTTTGCGGCCATCCATACCGAACGCCAAACCCTCACCACCTTGGAGCCTTTGCTGGGTTGGGCTGAGAAAAACGGTATTTCCAAAAAACAGTTCACTGATTTGTACAACTCCTTTACCGTGATCGGCAAGGCTCGCCGCGCCGCGCAACTGCAAGAGCAGTTCAAGGTCGAGGGCGTGCCAGCTCTTGGGGTGGCAGGGCGGTTTTATGTCGATGGCTCTTTGGCCGGCAGCATGGATCGGGCTCTGCAAGTGGTGGATTTCTTGCTCGGCGAGGTTCGAAAAGGTCGTTGATTACGCGGGTGATTCTGCCCCTACAATGCAAGCCATTCGTCCATCAGCAATTTTCGTGCCTTGAAAAAACTTCTTTATTTGTGTTGTGTCGCTGCGGCTTTGCAAGCGCCCATGCTTGCATGGGCGGAAAAAGCCGACCGTGGCAAGCCCATGAACATCGAGGCAGACAACCTAGACCACGACGAACTCAAACAACTGAGCATCTTCACCGGCAAAGTGGTCGCCACCAAAGGCACCTTGGTTTTACGCGGTGCTCGCCTAGAAGTCCTGCAAGACCCCGAGGGTTACCAATACGGCTTGTTGATCGCCGAACCTGGCAAAAAAGCCTTTTACCGACAAAAGCGCGAAGGCCTGGACGAATGGATGGAAGGCGAGGGCGAGCGCATTGAGTACGACAGCCGTGCCGACCGCGTCACCCTCATCAACCGCGCCCAAATTCGCCGCTTCCGTGGCACCGTGTTGAATGACGACATTACTGGTCAGCGCATCATTTATGAAAACTTGACCGACCAATTCACGGTGGACGGCAAGAACGCAGGCGGCAAACCCAGCGCAGAATCATCTGGGCGGGTACGCGCGGTGCTCACCCCGCGCAAAAAAGAAGAGGCAGGCAAGTGAATTCCACGCCTGCCCCCATCAGTCGGTTGGTGGCGCAGCATCTGCAAAAGTCCTATATCAGCCGCACCGTGGTGCACGATGTGTCTATTTCGGTAGCCAAAGGTGAAGTGGTGGGCTTGCTCGGCCCCAATGGCGCTGGCAAAACCACTTCTTTTTACATGATTGTGGGCTTGTTGCGAGCAGATGCGGGAACCATCACCATCGATGGCCAGTCTGTTGAGGACTTACCGATTCACCGCCGCGCCCGTATGGGTTTGAGTTATTTACCCCAAGAGGCCTCGATTTTTCGCAAGCTCAATGTGGCCGACAACGTACGCGCGGTGTTGGAGCTGCAAGTCGATAGCCTTGGCAAGGCCTTGGACAAAAACACCATTGAAACCCGCTTGAATGGTTTGTTGCAAGAGCTGCGCATCGAGCATTTGCGTGATTCACCCGCACCTTCCCTGTCGGGTGGCGAGCGTCGCCGTGTGGAAATTGCCCGCGCCTTGGCGACCCAGCCGCGCTTTATTTTGTTGGACGAGCCTTTCGCAGGCATTGACCCGATTGCGGTGCTAGAGATCCAACGCATCATTGGCTTTTTGAAAGCCAAGGGCATTGGGGTGCTCATCACCGACCACAATGTGCGCGAAACCTTGGGCATTTGTGACCATGCCAGCATCATCAGCGAAGGCCGTGTGCTGGCTGAGGGAACGCCAGAAGAAATCGTTAACAACCCAGAGGTACGGCGGGTGTACCTGGGCGAAAACTTCCGCATGTGAGGCCAAGGCACAGCTTATGAAGCAAGGCCTGTCACTCCGCGTCTCGCAGCATCTGGCGCTCACGCCACAGCTGCAGCAATCCATCCGCTTGTTGCAACTCTCCACCTTGGAGTTAAGCCAAGAGATCGACCAAATGCTCGACGACAACCCGTTTCTGGAAAAAGAAATGGAAGACTTGGCGCCGCGTGAAGACTTTGGACTTGAACAAGAAAACGCCCAAGCCGCCAGTTCCGAGGCAGAGCCTGACACCTGGGATGGCCCGATGGACCGTGTCAGCGAAATGCGTGTGGAAACCGCCAGTGAGACCACCGCGCCGGTCGATGCTGAAGGTGTCGCCGAGAGCTGGGACGGTGACGGCAGCGTGGAGTTTTCACCTGACGACAGCGAGTGGGGCGGCGATGCACCTGCGCGTAACAACAGCAGCAATGACAATGATGAAAAAGCGCAAGCCACCGAGTTGGCACGCAACCAAGAGTCGCTGACCGCGTTTTTGCACCGCCAAGCTTTGTCGCTGCGACTGGACGACACCGACCGCGCGGCTTTGCGTTTTCTCATTGAGTCCCTGAACGACGATGGCTATTTGGAAGACAGCTTCCAAACCTTGGCCGAAAGTTTGGCGGGCGACGATTTAGAGCAGTGCGAAGAGTTGGTGCACCGGTTTCAGGTGGCTTCAAGCCTTTTGCAAAGCTTGGAGCCCACCGGTGTGGGCGCACGCGATTTGGGAGAATGTTTGCGTTTGCAATTGCAAGTCATACGCGCAGATACCCCAGAGCGTGCCGAGCTACGTGCGTGTGCCTTGGCGATTTGTAAACAACCGCTGGAGTTGCTGGCCAAGCGGGATTTCAAGCGTTTGGCCTTGGCGGTGAATGACACGGAAGCTCAGGTGAAGCTGGCCATGGCGCTGATTGCACGCTTGGAACCCAAGCCCGGCAGGCGCTTCATCGATGTCGAGCGCAACGTCATCATTCCCGATGTGCTGATCCTGCCGCACGGCACAGACAAACAGGGTTTGCCGCAATTTCGCGCCATGCTCAACCCCGAGGTGATGCCACGCCTGAAAGTGAACGACATTTACGCCAACGCCTTGAAGGGCGGCAAGGGCGATGGCCACGCCGGTTTGCAGCAGCGTTTGCAAGAAGCGCGCTGGATGATCAAAAACATCCAACAGCGTTTTGACACCATTTTGCGGGTGAGCAATGCCATCACCCAGCGGCAAAAAAGCTTCTTTATTCACGGTGAGTTGGCCATGAAGCCCATGGTGCTGCGTGAGATCGCCGAAGAACTGGGCTTGCACGAGTCCACCATCAGCCGTGTCACCACCGCCAAGTACATGCACACGCCTTACGGCACTTACGAGTTGAAATACTTTTTCGGCTCGGGGCTGGGCACCGACAGCGGCAACAACGCCTCCAGCACCGCGGTACGTGCGCTCATCAAGCAACTCATTGCCAGCGAAAACCCGAAAAAGCCGCTGTCCGACAACCAACTCTCGGACATGCTGAAAGAACAAGGCATCGACTGCGCCCGACGCACCGTCGCCAAGTACCGCGAAGCCCTGCGCATAGCACCCACCAACCTGCGTAAAGCCCTGTGAATTCCTTGCAATTGTTCGTGCCCTGCGCTGCCGGGGTGGAAAGTTTTTTGGCCTATGAGGTCGCGCAAATCACCGCGCTGCCGGCAAGTGACATTCAAACCCTGAGGGGTGGCGTGCAACTGCAAGCCTCGTGGCGCGCCGCCATGCAACTCAATTTGCACAGCCGCTTGGGCATGCGGGTGTTGATCCAACTGGCGCACCAACCCTATGCCACTGAGGATGACATTTACAACGCGGCGAGCGCCGTGGCTTGGGAGATGTGGTTCACGGCCAAGCAAAGCTTTCGGGTGGAAATCACCGCGCAGCACAGCCCTTTGAAAAGCCTGAACTTCGCCACCTTGCGGGTGAAAGACGCTATTGCCGACCGGTTTCGCGACAAGTCAGGTGTGCGCCCCGATGTGGACACCCAGCGCCCCGATATGCGTATCCATGCCCACCTGACTGACAAAATGCTCACCCTGTACTTGGACACCACGGGCGAGCCTTTGTTCAAGCGTGGCTGGCGCGAAGACAAGGGCGACGCCCCGCTGAAAGAAACCCTGGCCGCCGCCATGTTGGCCGCCAGTGGCTGGAGCATGCCCCAGCTCACCGCACCTGGGGAAACCCCGCCAGCCGTACCGTCGGTGGCGGGTGTGGAGCAAGGCTTGCCCCTGTACGACCCTTGTTGCGGCAGCGGCACCATCGTCATCGAGGCGGCGCAAATCGCTTGCCGCATGGCAGCTGGTTTGCAGCGGCGCTTTGGTTTCGAAAAATTGGGCATGTACGACGCCCATGTGTGGCGGCAGTTGCAAGACGAGGCCCGTGCCCAACAGTGCGCGCCGCGTGCCCCGGTGTTTGGCAGCGATTTGGCGTTTCGCATGGTCGACTTTGCGCAGCGCAACGCCGAACGTGCCGGTGTGGCCAAGGCCGTGAATTTGCGCGGTGGTGACGCTTTGCAGCGCATGCCGCCCTGTGATGCGCCTGCGGTGATGCTGGTGAATCCGCCCTATGGCGAGCGCATTGAAGCCGGTGGTGTGGCAGGTGCGGCCAGCATGGCGCGGGGTGGTCGTGAGGTTGGGCAGGTGGAAGATGGCGGCGAATTTTTCAGCCAACTGGCCAGCCATTGGAAGAAAAACTACGCCGGTTGGCGTGCTTGGGTGTTGACGCCTGACCTGAAGTTGCCAGGCCGCATGCGCCTGAAAGAATCGCGACGGGTGCCCATGTGGAACGGCCCAATCGAATGCCGCCTATTCCGCTTCGATTTGATGGCGGGTTCGGCGCGCAAACCGGCGGCGGGTGTCGACCAGCCGCCTGCCGCGCCATGACGCAGGGCTTGGTGACGCCATCACCATCGGTGGCCCCGGCCCCTGTGGTGATCGACACCAACATCGTGCTGGATATGTGGGTTTACCAAGACCCCGCCACCCCTTCCTTGTTGACGGCCTTGGCGCAAGGTGCTGTGCAGTGGTTGGCCACTGCGCCCATGCGCGAAGAACTGTTGCGGGTGTTGGACTACCCGCACATTGTCCAGCGCCGCAACCGCGACG
>JAIXYA010000096.1 GCA_027490485.1 Comamonadaceae bacterium | reverse complement strand
AGTTCGGTACCACCGACAAGGCATAAAAGCTGTCGCACCCCTCTGGCGCCAAAGACGGGTCGGTGGCGGTAGGGCGGTAAAGGTACAAGCTGAAGTCTTTGGCCAGTGTGTGGTTTTTGAAAATGTCTTGCAGCAGCTCTTTGTAGCGGGGGCCCAGCACCATCATGTGGTGTGGAACGTCGCTGTATTGGCGGTTGGTGCCGAAGTACCAGACAAACAAACCCGAGGAATACTGGCCTTTAGAGATACGTCGGTCAGTCCAGCGCTTTCTGTGTTGCGGTTCAACCAAATTTTTGTAGGTCCATGCCGCATCAGCATTGCTGACCACGATGTCAGACCCAATGAATTCGCCGTTGGCCAATTCGACACCCACAGCTGCACCGTTCTCTACACGTATATGCGTCACTGGGCTGTTGTAGCGAATAGGAATGTTGCGGGCCTTTATCAAATTAACCAAGGCTTTCACGATGGCACCCGTGCCACCCATGGCGGAATGCACACCCCAGCGGTTTTCCAAAATATGGATCAGTGAATAGACACAGGTGACTGAAAAGGGATTGCCACCGATGAGCAAGGGGTGAAAACTCATGACGATGCGCAGCTTGGGGTGCTTGATGTACTGCGCCACCATGCTGTGGATGGAGCGCCAAGCCTTCATGCGAACCAATTTCGGCATGGCCTTGACCACCTTGGCGACCGAGTCAAAGGCGATCATGCCCATTTCTTGGAAACCCAATTCAAAGCATTTTTCTGAGGCTTTCATGAGATTTTGAAAGCCTTGCACATCCTCTGGGCTGAACTTGGCAACTTCCGCCAACATGGCTTGCTCGTCGTTGCTGTAATCGAAGTGGGTACCGTCATCGAAGCGGATGCGGTAGAAAGGCGACATCAAACGCAAGTCGACATGGTCTTTCATTTGCTTGCCGCACAGCGTGAACAACTCTTCAATCAAATAAGGCAGGGTGATGATGGTGGGGCCAGCATCGAAAGTGAAGCCGTCTTGTGTATGTACATAGGCGCGTCCACCTGCCATGTCCAGCTTTTCAAACATTTGAACTTGGTAGCCTTTGACGCTCAAGCGAATCGCGGCAGCCAAACCACCAAAGCCGCTGCCGATGATGATGGCGCGACGAGGTTGCTGCGGCACTTTGTAGATGCCTCGCTCGTCAGTCGCCTTGAAGGCATTCATGCAGCGTCTACTCGGTTGGGTACCGCAACAGGTAGGGGCAAATCGGGTGACGAAGTTTCTCTGCGGTAGGGGCTGCGCACCATCGCCCAGCCCCACAGTTTTTGCAAGGGCAGGGCAAACACCATTAACAAGTGTTCAATGATGGCCAAACCCAGCAAAGAACACAACAAGACCCAGGCGGCGTTGACCAAGACCAGACCGCTTTGCACTTCCCACACCATCCAGCCCCAGGCCACACACGAAACCCCCATGGTGATGTAAAAACACCATGTGATGGGTGCTTGCTTGAAATAACTGCCGATGTAGCGCAAGTGCACAGGCAAATACTGCTCGCCCACAAAAGGCACACCAAAAAACAAATTCAGCTTAGCGCTCAGGCGCATGCACCACAGCAACGCAAAGGTACACAAGGCCATGTGGTTGGGTTGGCCTTGCTGCATGGCCACCAGCAAGCCAAAATTGAATAACAAAGCCAGTTCGTGGTACAGCAAGACTTGAACAGATTGAACAAAGCGTTGTCGCAACTTCAAACCTTTGTCCAGCACCACGCGCCTGGGGCCAGTGAGCCAACCGGTCAGAAACGCCATCTCATGCCAACTCCACATGGCGATGACACTGACAAAACCAATGTAGGCATTCAAGACACTGTGCGAGCGCATGCTGATGGAGGCTGTCCATAAGCTCAAACCCAGCAAAAAACTCAGCCCAAACATGCTCCAACGAAAACTCGCTGGGGACAAGCGCACCAGCCACAAAATCGCACCCGTGCCTAACCACCAGCTGAACACCGAAAACAAGGCTGCGCCCAGAATCGACGAGAAGAAGTCAGACATGTGCCAGTTGCTTTACCAGGTGGGCTGAACCCGAATTTGTGTTGGCAAGGCGTTGCGCTTAACCGGCAGGAAATAAAGCCGACCAAAGGTCCATACCGCTTGCACTGCCGTGGTGGCGCGTAGCAAGTTGCCGACCAAGCCACCGCGTTCTTTGGCTTGGGCATTGGCAATCGACAGTTCAACCAAACGTTCCATGCCAGCGCGAAAACTGGGGTGGTCGATATCAACTTCAACAGGAAATACTTGTCGTGCAATTTCCGAGGTGATGCGAAACACCTCGTAGTCGTACTCGGTGGATTTGAAGCCCATGGCTTCGTGCAACAGTGGGCGGGTATGGTCGCGTACATACATGGTGGCGTATACAGCCAAAATGAAGAAACGAATCCACAGCAAATTGACGCCGCGCAGCAATTCGGGCTGTGAACGCATGATCAGCGCAAAAGATTCGCCGTGCCGGAACTCGTCATTGCACCAGCGCTCAAACCAGCGAAAGATGGGATGAAAACGCTTATCGGGGTGACGCTCAAGTTGGCGAAAGATGGTGATGTAGCGGGCATAGCCAATCTTTTCGGACAAGTAAGTGGCGTAAAAAATATATTTGGGCTTGAAAAAAGTGTAGGCCTTGGTGCGCTTGAGTTGACCCAAATCGATACCCAAATCAAAGTCTTTCAAAGACTGGTTGATGAAGCCTGCATGGCGTGACTCGTCACGCGCCATATAGGTCATCAGTTGTTTGATATCGGGGTTGTCAATGTTCTTACGGATTTCGTTGTACAAAATACAGCCAGAAAACTCTGAGGTGAGCGAACTGATGAGGAAGTCCAAAAACTCTTGACGCATCTCGGGAGAGAGTTGGGGCATCAGGGTTTTGACCTCCTCGGCAAACTGCGCATCGCGTTGAAAGTGATCGTGGTTGTTGTCACCCTCGTACTCTTTCATCATGACGTCCCATTCGGCGCGTACAGCCTCGATGTTCAAGCGGTCCATAGCGGCGAAGTCGGTGGTGTAAAAGCGAGGACTCAGCACTGTGTTGCGAACCGCCTTGGCGTTGGCGTCGGCGGCACTCTCCACACTGCCGATGAGCAGTTCTACGTGGTCGAATTCCAAGGATGCGCTGGTAGTCATGGTTTACTCCTGAGAGGCTGTGGTCACGGGGTTGGGAGCGGGTTGCAACATGGCAAAAGACGCCATATTGGTCGGGCCAAAAGATTCAAGGTTGATTCGTTGTCCGGTGGCGGGGTCAAGCAGGGTCAAGCGGCCATCGGTGTGGCCTATGAGTTCAAACGTGGGGCCTGAGCCAATGCCACGTCGCATACGTTCGCGAGCGAGGGTGCGCAAGATACCCCGCACAAACCCTTGCTCGCCTGCGTAACGCGTAATTTCCACGGCGGATTTGCCATCCATCACCGCGACATCGCCGTTGGGGCGGTCCTCAAAGCGCAACGTTCGTTGCCAGCTGACCGGGCTGTGGTCTTGAGGAATCTCCATGCCTTGGCCGCGCAGCACAGCAACAACCAAAAAAACGCTGGACAAAAAGCCAACAAAAATCCAGCCTGTCAGGGCGTGGCGTCCAGGCATTCCGTTGTTGGCGAGGGTGTTCATGCTGCAATTTCAGGATGCGTGGTTGCAGGAATGTGCGGTTCTGACGAAGGAACACTGTCTCCCAGCATGACGGGCATATGAGGATTGGCTTCTTGCCAAGCTTTCAAAACGCGCTCACCCACGGTGGCCACATCCGAAATGCAGCGCAAGCTGGGTTCGGGGTGACGCAATACCCAAGGACGCGCATGGGGCCAAAGGTTGAGCCAAGCGATGTGGTCATTGCCAGCCAATTTGAGGGCAATGTCGCCCGTGCCATCAGGGTTGGTTTTGAGTGAGGCTGCCGCCAACATGCGCAAAGGCAAATTGAAGGTAAGCGTCAGCACAACACCAATTCGCATGACCACCCGCTTGTTGGTGAGGGTGTAGAGCGCTGTACGCGCAGTCAGCCAAGCCATCAGGCTGAGTATGCCCAGCGACATGACGCTGAGCAAAAAGCTCAGCAGCAAGGGCTTGAACAGATTGGGCTCGGGTTCACCCAAAAGGTAAATGGCTTGCAGCAGCATCATGGCAGCGAAATACCAAGCCAAGGTGCGAACATGGAATACATGCACAGCGACTTGTCGCCACTGCGGTGCGCCTTGCCACAAAAGACGTTCGTCAGTTGGCAAGGGTTCGGGCAGCCCAGGGGTAGCCTCGAACTCGTGTTCGTGATGAGGATTGACGTTCAAAACAGTGGCTCCTGACGATCGGGTGTGGCGTACAAGGTGCCAGCACCGTAATAGGCTGTGATTTTTTCTTCCTCTAGCAAGGTGATTTGTTCCATGCTTTTGGTTTTGGGAACATTGGCAAATTGCGCGGCCAAAATAGCCCCTACAAATACGCCGCTGGACTTGATGCGCGAAAAGGTCATGGGAAGCAGCACCGTACCGCCACTCTTCAATTCAATTTCCAAGTAACGAAACATCATTTCAGCGCGGTCTACCCACAGGTCTTTGACAGTGCCAGCCAGAAACTTGTCAGCTCCATAGACGGGCAAACCACGTGGGTCAACATCAGGGGACATCACGCCATGGTCGGCGGCGATACGCAAAGGCACGATCTTGATTTGGGTGCCGTGATAAAGGTCTGGCACATCGGCACGAGCAGCCCAGGCGCCTGGTCCGACACCTGCCAACAAGGGGTCGCCCACGGGCTCTAGGGGTGCGCCTAACCAACGATGCGTGGGCTGAGCCGAGTAACTACCGTCGACACGATTGAAATCAGGGGCCAACACTTCACGGCCGTCGGCCAGTTTGTAGACTTTGGGCTCGGGCACTGGCCAACCGGTTTGTACCGGGCCACCTTGCAAATGGCCGTTGTCCATGGGATAACCTTCGCGATGGCCTTCGCGTACGAGGTAATAAATCAAACCCGCAAAAAAAGCCCAAAACATGTACAGCACGATTTGTGCAACATCTACATACTGGGTAATAGCACCTGTTTCCATGGCAAGTCTCCTTGAAGTACGCTTAAAAAACCATTCAACCTGGCAGTTCTGCCAGCCCTAACCCTGCAGTCCTTGGTGGCAATGTCGGCCGACGGCTGACCAAGGGCCCCAAAGCAACCAACACCACAAACATCATGACCATCTCGGTCTGAAACACAAAGTTGTAGCCCGTGACATCGGAGACGAGAACTTCGCCTAGACGGCCCTGCGTGGCCATCTCACCCACGACATCGCGGGCAACGCCGCCCAAAGCCATGGCCACGCCCGACGCAGTGGCTTGCACCGCGCCCCATGCCCCTAAAACCATTCCAGCCTGTTCTGACTGCGTCATTTCCATGGCGGTGAGCAACATGCCCACAGAGAACAAGCCACCGCCAAAACCGATCAAGGCGGCACCTGTTTGAAACATCAGCGCAGACCCCAAGGGTGCTGAAAAAATAACGCAAGCAAAAGCGGGTAAACCCAGCAAAGCACCAATCGCTGCAAGTCGCACCGCGGTGCGACTTGCAGCGATTGGTGCTTTGCTGGGTTTACCCGCTTTTGCT
>JAIXYA010000282.1 GCA_027490485.1 Comamonadaceae bacterium | reverse complement strand
GCACGTTTGATCGCTTACGCCGATGGCGACGCCCGTCGTTTGCTCAACACCTTGGAGACTTTGGCAGTGGCGGCCCAGCATGAAAAACTGTCACAAGTCAGTGATGCATGGCTGATGAAGGTGCTGGGCGAGCGCATGCGCCGTTACGACAAGGGGGGCGAACAGTTCTACGACTGCATCAGTGCGCTGCATAAATCAGTGCGTGGCTCTGACCCCGATGCCGCGCTGTATTGGTTGGTGCGCATGCTCGATGGCGGGGCCGAACCCAAGTACATGGCGCGGCGCATGATCCGCATGGCTGCCGAAGACATTGGCTTGGCCGACCCGCGTGCCTTGCGCTTGGCACTGGATGCGGCCGAGGTGTATGAGCGCTTGGGCTCACCCGAGGGCGAATTGGCCTTGGCTGAGTGTGTGGTGTATTTGGCCATCGCACCCAAGTCGAATGCGGTTTACAAAGCCTACAACAGCGTGCGCAAACTCATCAAGGCCGATGGCACACGCCCTGTGCCTCTGCACCTGCGCAATGCACCGACTGCGCTGATGAAAGACCTGGACTACGGCAAAGCCTATCGCTACGCACATGACGAACCAGACGCCTTTGCAGCTGGTGAAAACTACTGGCCGGATGGCATGACGCCGCCCACGCTGTACGAACCGGTGGAGCGGGGTTTGGAAATCAAAATTGCCGAAAAAATGCGGGCTTTGCGTGAGAAAAACACGCAGGCCCGAAAGACTTAGGCCGCAGCTTTATCAGCCTCGCTGGTGAACGAGTCGGCGAAGAAATCATCCTCTGGCAAACCACTCGCAACATAGTCTCGCTTGGCAGAATCCACCACGATGGGCGCACCGCAGGCGTACACCTGATGACCTGCCAAGCTGGGGGTGTCTTGCAGCGCTGCCTTGTGAACAAACCCTGTTCTGCCTGTCCATGCGTCTTCGGGCAGAGCGTCTGACACCACAGGGATGTATTGCAGATAGGGCATTACAGGCAGTTGCGCCAATACCCAATCGTGCATATACAAATCAGCAGGGCGACGCCCACCCCAGTACAAACGTGTGGGACGGTTGATGCCTTTGTGTTGCATATGCTCCATCAAGGCTTTGATGGGGGCAAAGCCTGTGCCAGAAGCAAGAAGCACGATGGGCGCATCACTGTCTTCGCGCAAATAAAAGCTGCCTTGGGGCCCTTCAACACGCTGAATATCTTTTTCTTTCATGGCGCCAAAGACATGGTCGGTGAATTTGCCGCCTGGCATATGCCGGATGTGCAATTCGACTTTGGGCGCATCAGCCGCCAAGGTGTGGGGTGCGTTCGCCATGGAATAGGCGCGGCGTGAACCGTCACGCAGCAAAAACTCCACATACTGACCAGCGTGGTATTGCATCAATTCGGTGGCGGGAAGTTGCAGGAAAATGCGCATCACATCACTGGAGACTTTTTCCATGGAAGCAATGCGAACCGGCATTTTCTTCATGGGAAAAGCGTCTGCCGAAGTGACTTGCTTGGACTCCAACACCACATCGGATAAGGCGGTGGCACAACAGGTCAACACCAAGCCTTGGGCCCGTTCTTCATCACTCAAAGCCTTGGTTTGGTAGGTGCCCAGTTGCACCTCGCCGCTGATTTTTTTGCATTTGCAAGAACCACATGCACCGTCTTTGCAGCCATAAGGCATGTTCAAGCCTTGTCGAATACCTGCAGAGAGCAAAGTTTCGTCGCCATCTACCGTGAAACTGCGCCCACTGGGTTGCACCACAATCTGAAAAGCCATGCTTGTTATCCTTGGAAAACCTGTTTGCTATCGAAAGCGTAGATTTTGCCTTCAATTCAAAGTCCTCTTGGTGCCTTGCCCGCAAGGTTTCGACGCCCCCGTGTCTTGATCGTCGGTTGTGGGGATGTGGGTATGCGTGTGGCGGGGTTGCTCAAAGCTTCTTCGCGTCTGCTGGCCTTGACCAGTTCAAGTCAGCGCGTAGAAACTTTGCAACGTAGCGGTATGACCCCCTTGCTGGGCAATTTGGATCAAGCTCAAACCCTCAGGCGTTTGGCTGGGGTGGCCACCCATGTGGTTCACATGGCGCCACCACCCCTTGAAGGAAAGACCGATCCGCGTACCCGTGCCTTGGTGTTGGCGCTGCGTTTGCGCAGCCTGCCTTCGGTGTTGGTGTACGGTTCAACCACAGGTGTTTATGGCGATTGCGCAGGCGAATGGATCGATGAAACGCGTCGACTCCAACCCCAAACTGCCAGAGCGCAACGGCGTGTCAACGCCCAAGACTGGGTGAATTTTTTAGGTAAAAGCGGCTACCCCAGAACCCAGGTTCTGCGCATCCCAGGTATCTATGCCTTGGACCGCGAGGGTGGCACACCGCGTGAGCGATTGCTGCGCGGCACACCCGTATTGCAAGCGCAAGAGGATGTATACACCAACCATATCCATGCCGATGACTTGGCCCGTGCCACGGTGCTAGCCATGTGGCGCGGCAAGCCTTTACGGGCTATCAATGTGTGCGATGACACCGATATGAAAATGGGCGACTACATGGACAGCGTCGCCAAGATGTGGAAGTTGCAGCCCCCTCATCGCATCAGTCGCACCCAAGCACAGGAACAACTCTCGCCCATGGTGATGAGTTTTTTGAACGAGTCTAGGCGTATACATTCAGATCGCATGAACCAAGAACTGGGTTTGCGCCTGCTGTACCCCACAGTGATGGACGGCTTAAAGGCAGACCGTCAGACTTAGCGCATCCCAATTTTGGCGTCGCCAAAAATACCATTCGCTTCTTTGGGCAAGCTGCGCCAGTATTGCTGGGTGGCTTGAACTTGACCACCCAAAGCCGCAGCTGCTTCCCAACCCCAACGCGGTTTGTATAAAAAGCTGCGACCCAAAGCCACCAGATCAGCTTCCCCTTTGACCAACACATCTTCAGCTTGCTGAGGCTGCGTGATCAGTCCCACAGCGATGGTAGGCATCTGGGTTTTTTGCTTGACATGGTGTGCAAAAGGCACTTGGTAGCCAGGACCGATACTGATTTTTTGTTGGGGTGCAATGCCACCTGAAGAGATATGGATGAAGTCGGCACCGGCTTGTTTGAGCATCAATGCAAAGTCGGCGGTTTCCTCTAAGGTCCAGCCGCCTTCAATCCAGTCGGTGGCAGACAAACGCACGCCGAAAACACCGTCAAACACCTTGCGCATGGCTTGAAAAACTTGCAAGGGAAATCGGGTGCGACCAGCGAAATTTCCGCCATAGCTGTCTGTACGTTGGTTGGCGATGGGAGACAAAAATTCGTGCAGCAAATAGCCATGTGCGCTGTGCAACTCGATCATTTCCAAGCCCATGGCTTGAGCGTATGTGGCCGCTTGCACAAAGGCTTGCTCAATCGCGATCAAACCTGCTGCATCAATTTCGTGGGGAGGTGCTTCACCTTCCAACAAATGGACAGGAGAAGGTGCCACGGTTTCCCAACCCCCTTGATGGCTGGGAATCAACATGCCGCCATGCCAAGGTTGCGCGCTGGAGCCTTTGCGACCCGCGTGGGCGATTTGCAAACAAACTGGCACAGGCGGCGCCAAGCGGCGGGCCCGCGCCAAAGTGTCTGACAAGGCATGGGCAGTTGCGTCGTCCCACAAGCCAAGACAGTTGGGTGTGATGCGACCTTGGGGCGTTACAGCGGTGGCTTCGATCATGAACAGGCCTGCGCCACTGTTGAGCAAATTGGCCCAATGCATCAAATGCCAATCGTTGGCTTGGCCATTCAGATCGCAGGCATATTGGCACATGGGGGCGACCACGATGCGATTGGACAGGCTCAAAGGGCCTCGGGGAGAACCGAGTTGAAAGGGGGAGAAAAGTTGGCTCATGGTTAGCGAATTTTCAAAAAAAGATTGAACATGATCTTAAGTCCCAAGAAAAAGCCCGCACTGTCTTGGAACAGTGCGGGCTTTTAGGTGGTGCCGAAAGCCGGAATCGAACCGGCACGGTGTTTTGCACCGGCAGATTTTGAATCTGCTGCGTCTACCAATTTCGCCACTTCGGCAGAAGAGGGAGTCGAATTATGGCACAG
>JAIXYA010000284.1 GCA_027490485.1 Comamonadaceae bacterium | reverse complement strand
TCGCGAACCACTTCCATTTCATATTCTTTCCAGCCCAGCAAAGACTCTTCAATCAACAATTCACTGGTGGGCGAGGCCTCAATGCCTCTTTTGCAAATCGTTTCAAATTCTTCCGCGTTGTAAGCGATGCCTCCGCCAGTCCCACCCAAGGTAAAGCTTGGGCGAATGACGACTGGAAAACCAACCGTTTTTTGAACGCTCCAAGCTTCCTCTAACGTATGTGCAATGCCAGATCGGGCAGAACCCAAGCCAATTTTGGTCATGGCATCTTTAAACTTCAATCTGTCTTCTGCCTTATCAATGGCATGAGGCGTGGCACCAATCAATTCGATAGCTTTACCCGTATGACGACCCGTATATTTATCCAAGATGCCATTGCGCCATAAATCTAAAGCGCAATTGAGTGCGGTTTGTCCACCCATGGTCGGCAAGATGGCGTCCGGTCTTTCCTTGGCAATGATTCTCTCCACCGTTGGCCAAGTAATAGGTTCAATGTAAGTCACATCCGCCGTTGCAGGGTCGGTCATGATGGTGGCGGGGTTACTGTTGATCAAAATAACCTTAAAGCCCTCTTCCCTTAACGCTTTACAAGCCTGCACACCTGAATAATCAAATTCACACGCTTGACCAATCACGATGGGACCTGCACCAATGATGAGGATACTTTTTAAATCTGTGCGCTTAGGCATGGGTAGGCACCATCATGGAATCAATAAAACGATCGAATAAATACCCAATGTCGTGCGGCCCAGGTGAAGCCTCCGGGTGCCCTTGGAAACTGAATGCTGGCTTGTCCTTCAAGACCAATCCTTGCAAGCTGCCATCAAACAAACTGATATGTGTGCTGCGGATATGGGAGGGAAGCGTTTTTTCGTCTACCGCGAAACCGTGGTTTTGACTGGTAATACAAACGCGACCGTTGTCTAAATCCTTGACGGGATGGTTGGCGCCGTGGTGTCCAAATTTCATTTTGTAAGTGGATGCGCCACTGGCCAAAGCCAATATTTGATGCCCCAAACAGATGCCAAATAAAGGTAAGCCAGTTTGCAAAAAGGTTTGGGTGGCGGAGATGGCGTAGCCACAAGGACCTGGGTCGCCTGGGCCATTGGACAAAAAGACACCATTGGGTTTGAGCTTTAAAACCTCTTGGGCAGAAGTTTGGGCAGGCACAACAGTGACCCTGCAACCTCGCTCAGCCAACATGCGAAGAATGTTTCGCTTGACGCCGAAATCATAGGCGACGACATGAAATTGGGGGGCGGTTTGCTCGCCATAGCCCTTGCCTAAGACCCACTCAGACTGACGCCATTCGTAGGAGTTTTTCACAGAAACTGCTTGTGCCAAATCCAAACCAGACATGGAAGGCGCACCTTTGGCAGCATCAATCGCAAGTTGAATTGATTCAGGCCCAATAGATGCGCCCTCGGGCAACGCCAATATGGCTCCGTTTTGAGATCCCTTTTCGCGCAACACTTTCGTCAGCATTCGGGTATCAATGTCTGCAATGGCTACACAATGGTTTTTCTTCAAGTAGGAAGACAGATCAGAATCAGCTCTGAAATTTGAGTGTGTCAGCGGTAAGCTTTTAATGACAAGTCCCGAAGTATGAACTTGGGTCGACTCATCATCTTCAGGATTGGTTCCATAGTTACCAATATGGGGGTAGGTTAAGGTCACAATTTGCTGGCAATAACTTGGATCAGTCAAGATTTCCTGATACCCAGTCATGGAGGTGTTGAAAACCATTTCACCAACACAGGTGCCGGAATGACCGATGGAAGTACCTACAAAGACAGTGCCGTCTGCGAGCGCCAAAATAGCGGGAGGATGTTTTCCCTGAAGAGACAAAAGCACTCAGATCTCCGAGTTTGATGACGCCCTTGCCGCAAGAGAGACAACTCTCAATGGCATGATTCAAGGGGTTGGCTTTTTGTCGAGCGAAGGGCGTGCGGGGTGGATGTAAAGTGGCTCATTATAGCCGTGGGCCAAGTTCTTCTCGAATGAGTTAAGTCTTGATCGCGTGTATGGAGCTGGCGTGCAAACAAATTGCAGCAGCAGCAGCCACATTCAGTGATTCTTCTCCCCCTGGCTGTCGTATGCGAACAGCTTGGCAATTGGCTTCAGACCATTGAGCGCTGTGCCCTCTTCCTTCGTGACCAAAGACCCATGCAAGCGGTGACGGCAATTGAGATGAGGCGATAAGTTCATCTAAAAAACCGCCATGGTGAGAACTGGTCAACACGATGGGAAGAGAGGAGGCTTGAATCTCAGCCACCTCAAGTCCCTCCAAAATACCAAGCGCAAAATGGGCGCCCATGGCAGCGCGAACCACTTTATGGGTCCATAGTCCCACTGTGTTGGGTGTTGTGATGATTTGTTTGAATCCAAAGGCAGCAGCGCTTCGCACAATGGACCCCGCATTACCTGGATCCTGCATTTGGTCAAGAACCACCGTAGACAAGCGTGGGTCGAGCAAAGGCTTTGTCGGCATTTCAATAACTGCTGCCATCAAGGGAGATGAGTGAAGACTGCTGAGACCTTCCATCAAAAAAGTAGGAATTTGCACCAACTTCTCAGCTTGCTTAGACCAGTTTTGAAGAATCGATGATGAACAATCGTCTGTGAAAACCAAGGTGTGAAACTTCAAACCCTTTTGCCGTGCAGCTTCGCATAAATGGTCTCCTTCAAGCCACAGAAGG
>JAIXYA010000038.1 GCA_027490485.1 Comamonadaceae bacterium | reverse complement strand
ACCGCCATCTCGACCACCGCCGCCATAGCCACCGCCGCCACCTTCGCGACCGCCGCCACCATAACCGCCACCGCCGCCACCACCATAACCACCGCCGCCGCTGCGGGGAGGACGAGGCTCCATGGGGCGAGCTTCGTTCACAACCAAGCTACGACCGCCAAGGGGTTGGCCATTCATGCCATTGATGGCTGCTTGGGCTTCGGCATCGCTGCCCATTTCAACAAAGCCAAAGCCTTTGGAGCGGCCTGTATCGCGCTCCATCATGACTTTGGCGCTGGTGACAGTGCCAAATTGACCAAAGGATTGTTCCAAGTCGCCATCGCGCACGGAATATGGCAGATTGCCGACGTAAAGTTTGTTGCCCATTCAGGGACTCCATAAAAACAAATAAAAAAGCGACGGAGTCCCGATTGCACCTGTCCACGAAAGTCAAGAAGCGAAACTAACCTATCACCCGCAAGCTGCGTACGCACCCAAGTGCTTTACCCAGTCAGAACCATTATGAGACAAAAATCATGAAGAAAACCAAGTGTTTATCCTCAATTTGCGAGTTTAAAGGTCAAAAAACCACAAAAACTACCAACTGACTTCTCGGTCAGGGCTGGAGTTGATTTTGTGAATGCTCAAATCAGCACCCTCGAATTCCTCTTCTTGGCTTAAGCGCAAGCCCATGGTGACTTTCAAGAGACCATACAAAAGGAAAGAAGTAAGAACGGCCCAAGCAACGCCAGAGAGTGTGCCGATCAACTGAGCGAAGACATTCACCCCGCCCAAACCGCCCAAAGCGGGAAGGCCAAAAACGCCTGCTGCAATGCCGCCCCAAGTGCCGCAAATACCGTGCAAAGGCCAGACACCCAAAACATCGTCTATCTTCCAGCGGTTTTGCGTCAATGTGAACATGGCCACAAACAAAGCACCGGCAACGCCACCCACCACCAAAGCACCAAGCGGGTGCATGAGGTCTGAACCCGCACACACCGCCACCAATCCTGCCAAAGGCCCGTTGTGCACAAACCCTGGGTCATTTTTGCCAAGCCACAAAGCGGCCAAGGTGCCGCCCACCATGGCCATGAGACTGTTGACCGCCACCAAACCCGATATTTTGTCTACCGTTTGTGCGCTCATGACATTGAAGCCAAACCAGCCGACGCACAACACCCAAGCACCCAGCGCCAAAAACGGAATACTGGAAGGGGGGTGAGCAGAAATCGCACCATCTTTTTTGTAACGGTTGCTGCGAGCGCCCAGCAACAGCACCGCAGGCAAGGCAATCCACCCGCCTAAAGCATGGACCACCACGGAGCCAGCGAAATCATGGAACTCGTCCCCAGTCAGCGCTTTGAGCCAAGCTTGCAAGCCAAAATGCTGGTTCCAAACAATGCCTTCATAGAACGGGTAAATAAAGCCCACGATAACAGCAGTTGCAATCAATTGAGGGTAAAAGCGAGCACGTTCGGCAATTCCGCCAGAAACAATGGCCGGAATGGCCGCTGCAAAGGTAAGCAGGAAGAAAAACTTTACCAATTCATAGCCATTGCGTTGAGCCAATACATCAGCACTGACGAAAAAAGAGGTGCCGTAAGCCACGCTGTAACCCACCGCAAAGTAAACCACGGCGGAAATACTGAAGTCCACCAAAATTTTCACCAAGGCATTGACTTGGTTTTTTTTGCGTACGGTGCCAAGTTCTAAAAAAGCAAAACCAGCATGCATGGCCAAAACCATGATGGCGCCAAGCAGAATGAACAAGGCGTCTATGCCCTGTTTGGGTGCGTCCATGATATCTCCAGGGGAATTGTGGGCTAAATTGGTGCAAAAAGAAGTGATAAATCAGATTTGCACCAAAACAAAGCAAGACTCACACCATGGGCGCTGTGTTTCGGGCGTGAGATGCTTGGCCGGAAAGCAATTGGAAAATCAAGGCTGTCAATTGTTCGCGGTTAAAAGGCTTCAAAAGCAAACCAGACAAACCAGCCTTGTAAAAAGCCTCCAAGTCTTGGGGATTCACGTTCGCCGTGAGGCCGATCAGGGGCGGCTTGGATGGGAGATCAGAGACGGACAGACGCTGGGCCGTTTGAATGCCATCCAAGTTGGGCATCACCATGTCTAAAAAAACCAAGTCGAAGCTGTGTTCTTCAATCAAGCGAAGAGCGGCAAAACCATCTTCGCCTTCCACAATATCTGCATCGGACCACTGGCTAAGCAAGATTTGACGCAAAACCAATCGGTTCACCGCATGGTCATCCACGATCAAAAAACGCAGCTTAGAAAACCCCGCCAATGGGGTCAAAGGAAGTGTCACATCAGGCGCAGGGGGAGCTTCAACCGCAGGCAGATGCAGAGAGAACCAAAACTCAGAGCCCCGACCCAACTCACTCTTAAACTCTAATTTACCACCCAGCAAATGGACCAAACGTTGAGAAATCATCAGGCCCAGCCCGCTGCCGCCAAAGCGGGCTTGAATGCTGGGATTGGCTTGCGAGAAACTGGAAAACAAACGCTGTTGCTCTTCCTCGGCAATGCCAATGCCGGTATCACTCACTCTGAACTCGAACCAATCATCAGGCAAGGCGCTGACGGTCAGCAGCACGTCGCCCTCCGCGGTGAACTTGATGGCGTTACCTAGCAAATTGACCAAGACTTGGGTAAGCCGGTGGCTGTCGGTTTCAGCCCAAGCTGGCAGGTTGGGCGGTAAATCACAGCTGTAACAAATAGAATTTTCAACACGAGGCATGAAAAGACCAAAAGCAGAACCAATGGTTTGGTACAAATCAGCAGGTGCCATGCGAGCGCGAAGCTGACCAGACTTGAATTGGGTGTAGTCCAGCACATCATTGATGACCGTCAAAAGATGATCGGCTGATTGACGCGTGTGATCCAACACCATCAAGGCCCGGGGTTTATCCCGAACCACAGACAGCAATAGACTGTTGAAGCCCATGATGGCGTTCATGGGGGTACGAAGCTCATGGCTGACAGAACCAATGAAACTTTCTCGCAATTGCAGTGTTTGTGAAAGCTCTTGCTCTGTATTTTTTAACTCGCCTTGCGTGTTTTCCAGATCAACAACAGCTTGCTCGTATTGAGAGTGGTAAAAGAGCAATATCGCAATGATGATGACGAAACTGAAAGAATAGTCAATCAATGAGGCTAAAGTGTTTTGTGAATCCAGTCCCAATACCGGTCCGACACCCCACCAATCGAAAGCATAGGCTTGGATGTAGTGAACACCAACGTCAATCAAAAGCCAAATAAAGGCAGCTAAGCGGCCAACAATAAAGTAATTTGCCACGATCAAAACTGAAAACCACATCAAACAACTGGCATAAACGCTACCTGAATACCAAGCTATCACAAACAACTGAAGAGCGGCCAAGACAGAGGCGCATTGGCAAGTCAAATACAGTGACAAGCCTCGCCAAAAAAACCATAAAAGCAAGGACCAAAAAGCCAACAAAACATAAGACAGGGTTTGCACCACAGACACAGGCGTTGCGAGCGAAATAAATAGAGAAGCTAAAAGGCCTGAACATAAGATGAGGAAAGCGAACAAGCGGTCTTGAGGCAAGCGTGCAAAAGCCGGAAAAGCTTTTTGAAAATATTGAAAATACAGATCAGTGCTCATGGATAGGCTTGCCCAAATACTTTTGCAAAGACAACGACACAGCCTCAGGATCGATAGGCTTAGATAAAACTGCGTCCATTCCAGCATCCAAACAAGCTTGCGTTTCAGACGCCAAACTGTGTGCTGTCAAACCAACAACAAAAGGCTTGTGACCCAACGATGAGAAAGAAGGCGACAGCAGTTGCCGCGTTGTCTCTAAACCATCCATATTGGGCATCACCACATCCATCAACACCAAAGTAAAAGCCGTGCCGGCACAGGCTTGCAAAGCGTTGGCGCCGCTGTCAGCCGTGTGGATGATGCAATGCGGCCACAATTTCTTTAACAGAATTTCAACCACCAACAAATTGACAGGGGTATCGTCAACCACCAAAACAGACAAAGGAAAAGAAGGGTCATCAACAAAATGCGCATCAAGGCCAGGCACAGGACGCGCAACACGCAATGGCAGATCAAACCAAAACAGTGTGCCGCCCTCAACGGGCGAACTCAAACACATACGGCCCCCCAGCAGGCTGATCAATCTGTCACTGAGAGACAAGCCCAAACCAGCGCCACCGTACATGCGCTGCACACCCTCACTGGCCAGAGAAAAACGGTTGAAGATAGCCTGGTTAATGGCGGGATCAATACCTAAACCGGTGTCCTGAACCTCGCTGCGAACCATGCCGCCTGCAACCATGCAACGCAGATCAACAGAGCCTTGTGGGGTGAACTTCACAGCGTTGTCGAGCAAGTGGTTCAAGACTTGCTCAAAACGCACCCTGTCACCCTCCAAAAATTCAGGAAGCGCTGGGTCTAACCATAGGGTCAAAGACAAGGCCTTTTCATTAGCGCGGGGCGCGAACTTGGACTGACAAGCCAGCAAAGCCTCTTTCAGAGAAAACCCGGCAGACTGCAAAACCAAACGACCTGCCTCAAGCTGGGAGATGTCCAAAATGTCATTCACAACACGCAGCAATTGCTCAGTGGCTTTTCGAATATGCACAGCAATAGCCGCTTGTTCCGTATCCCCCGCTAGATCGGATACCAAAACACTGTTCAAGCCCAAAATAGCATTCATGGGTGTGCGAAGTTCATGGCCAACGGCTGCAATGAAATCATCTCGGTGTGCTTGCGCTGCGCGCAAAGCGTCATGTGTTTGAAGAAGCTCAGCATTGCGGGCAGCCAAATCACGCAACTTTGCATTTCGCATCCAGTCGTACAAAGCAATCGCCAAAACCAAAAAAAATATCACATTGAGCTTAGACAAAATACCCATCTCGAGCGAAAAATTCTCTGGGGACACAAGACTGCTGCTAACGTTGAATGCAACAGCTGCGAAATGAAACAAGTTGAGCAACACAATCAACAGCAGCCAAATAATTGACCAGCGCACACCTAACAACATCAAAGCCGCAACAGGAATGACAGGCATCCATGCAATATTGGGAGAGTTCACGCCCCCCGTATTGAAGACCACCAAGCTAAGCAAAGAAGCTGAAAACAACACCATGACATGGGACGAGAAGTTGACCGCATTCAAAAAGAAAACAATCAAAAAAAGACCCGAGAAAATGAAAAAAACATAAAAATTCAAAACCAAGGTGTCGTCAACATGGGGGACCAGAAAAACCAAAGCAGAATTGAGGGCACCACATGCGCAGGCGAACAACAATAAGCCGCGGCGGCTAAAGCCCGGCCATGCTTGCAATCGAATGGCTTGTAAATCAAGCCAATGGCGTGCAACGGCAAAGCTCTTAGAGAAAATCATGTCGGGATAGAAACTCTGAAGCTGGAGAGGTCAGAAAGTGATGATCAGGGACGCAGGTAAAGCTTGGTTATACTTTAAATGCGCCGATTTGCCACAGCTTGCGGGCGCTTTAACAAGTTCAGCTAAAGACGTACGCCCACAGCTGCCGTTTTTGGCCATGTTGGGTCATTGATGTCATTTTTTGCAACACCCCAATCATTGTCGTTTGAACAACCCCTGCAGTTGAAGGGGGGTGGTTTGCTGCACGCATACCAGTTGACCTACGAGACCTATGGCCAACTCAACGCCCAGCGCAGCAACGCGGTTTTGGTATGCCATGCATTGAACGCCTCACACCATGTGGCGGGCAGCTATAAAGGGCAAGCCAAAAGCGAAGGCTGGTGGGACAACATGATTGGCCCAGGTAAGCCGGTAGACACGGACCGGTTTTTTGTGATTGGCGTGAACAATTTGGGTTCGTGTTTTGGCTCCACTGGGCCGATGCACCTCAACCCATCAACAGGACGGATTTACGGCGCAGATTTTCCGGTAGTGACAGTGGAAGACTGGGTCAACTCACAAGCCAGGCTGCTTGACCATTTGGGTATTGATCAACTGGCTGCGGTGATGGGTGGCAGCTTGGGCGGGATGCAGGCGTTGAGTTGGAGTTTGCAATACCCCGAACGCGTCAGACACGCGGTGGTCATTGCCAGCGCTCCCAATTTGAATGCGGAAAATATTGCATTCAATGAAGTTGCGCGTCGAGCCATCACCACGGACCCCGACTTTCACGGCGGTCATTTTTATGCCCATGGGGTGGTACCCAAACGCGGCTTGCGCATCGCCCGAATGCTGGGCCACATCACCTACCTCAGCGATGATGTGATGAACACCAAATTCGGACGCATGTTGCAAGCAGGCGACTCTTTCAAATACAGCACCCAAGAGATCGAGTTTCAAATCGAAAGTTATTTGCGCTACCAAGGCGACAAATTCAGCGAGTACTTTGACGCCAACACCTATTTGCTGATCACTCGTGCTTTGGATTATTTTGATCCTGCAAGCGCTTTTAAGGGTCAACTCACGCAAGCTTTGGCGCAAGCCAGCGCTCAGTTTTTGTTGGTCAGCTTCACCACCGACTGGCGTTTTGCCCCCGCCCGTAGCCGTGAAATGGTGCAAGCCTTGGTGGCCAACAAGCGCCAAGTCAGTTACGCCGAAATTGATGCGCCTCATGGCCACGACGCTTTTTTATTGGATGACCCGCGCTACTTATCGCTGGTACGAGCCTATTTCGACCGCATCCACTTGGGGGCAGACGCATGAACCGCGTATTGCGCGACGCCATACAAAGCATGGTGCCCTATGGCAGCAGAGTACTGGACCTGGGCTGTGGCGATGGTGCCTTGTTGGCGTTCCTGCAGCAGCGCCATGGCTGTTCGGGCTATGGTGTGGAAATCAATGACACCAATGTGCTGGCCTGTGTCAAGCAAGGGGTGAACGTGATTCAGCTCAACTTGGACCAAGGCTTGGCCATGTTTGGCGACCAAAGTTTTGATGTGGTGCTGCAAATAGACACACTGCAACACCTGCGCAATGCGCAAACCATGTTGAAAGAAACGGTGCGTGTGGGTCGTTTGGGCATTGTCACCTTCCCCAATTTTGCCCATTGGCCCAACCGATTAAGTGTTTTGCAAGGCTATATGCCGGTGACGCGAAAATTGCCCTACCAGTGGTATGACACTCCCAATATACGGGTTGCCACTTTTGCAGATTTTTTGGCACTGGCGAAAAACACGCAGTTGCACATCAAGGATGCCTTTGGT
>JAIXYA010000137.1 GCA_027490485.1 Comamonadaceae bacterium | reverse complement strand
CCCATGGGCTTATTCAGAATGATGGTGACTTGTTTGTCTTGCTGGCCTCGGGCGAGTTTGTCGACCTCGATGCGGTCCAAGGGGCTGACAGGTTTTCCTAAAGCTGCCACCTCGCCATTGACCTTGACCCAGCCCTTGGCAATCCAGTCGTCGGCCTCGCGGCGCGAGCACAGGCCGAGTTCGGCCATGCGTTTGTTCAGTCGGGATGTGGTGTCGCTCATGGGGTGTCGAGTGTATGGCTGCGCAAGGCGTTGAGGTTGAGAACGCGCACACCGCCATAAGTCACCCTGATCCAACCATGGGCTACCAAGCGTTGCAAGGCCACGTTCACCCGTTGGCGCGACAAGCCGACCAGATACGCCAGTTCTTGCTGGGTGATTTGCAGCACCTCACCCACCCCCGGAAACAACACAGGATTGAACAACGCAGCCAAACTGCGGGCGACACGGATGTCGGGGTTGGTCATGCGGTCAATTTCCCGCGCGGCGATGAATTGCCCCAAGCGTTCATTCAGTTGGTTCATCACAAAGCGGTTAAAGCCGATGGACTGTTCAAGCAATCGGTGAAAGCTTTCGATCGGCAAACCCGCCACCACACTGGGGCGAAGCGCTTGCACGTTGTAGCGGTAAGGCTCGCGTTTAATCACCGTGCCTTCGCCAAACCAGCCGCCTGCAGACAAGCCTGCGTAGGTAAAGCTGTCCCCTTGGGCGTTGTCCGCGCTCATTTTCAGCAAACCTTGCACCACGCCAAACCAATAGGTGGGCGCTTTGCCAATGCGGCACACCACATCACCCGCCAGTGCATCGCCCACCATGATTTGTGCGCTGACCCAAGCTTGGTCTTCGGCTTGCAACACCTGTAGCCAAGGAATGCTGGCCAACTCGGCGGCACTGGGTGAGCGTCTGCGCTGGTGAAGGGTTAAATCGTTGTTCATCAAAGGGGGGTGAAATCGACTAAGGGACTTCCCTTAATTGTCGTCGACAAGACAAAAAAGCGTCAAAGTCGGCCCTAATATACGCTCCCTGCCATGAACACCACCTTTCCGCGATTGCTGTTAGACCACGCGGCCCGTCGGCCGTCAGCTACTGCATTGCGGGAAAAGGAATACGGCATTTGGCAAAGCCTGACATGGCAGGCCTTGGCCGAGATGGTCAAAAGCTTGGCTTGTGGCTTGCACCAAAGCGGCTTGCGGCGCGGTGAACATGTGATCGTGGTGGGGGCCAATCGTCCGCGCTTGTACGCCAGTATGTTGGCGGTGCAAAGTTTGGGTGCGATTCCGGTGCCCCTCTACCAAGACGCGGTCGCCACCGAATATGTATTCCCCATCAACAATGCCGAGGTGCGGTTTGCGGTGGTGGAAAACCAAGAGCAGGTCGATAAGTTGCTGGAAATTCGCCCTGACTGCGAACAATTGGCGCACATTTTTTTTGACGACCCACGCGGATTGCGCAATTACCAGCAAGAGGGTTTGGCAAGCCTGACGGAATTGCAAGACAAGGGCCAGCAGTTGGCCCAGCAAAACCCGACATTTTTCGACAAAGAAGTGGCCATCAACCAAGCCGACGATGTGGCGGCCATGTTTTTCACCTCGGGCACCACGGGCAACCCCAAGGGCGTGGTGCATACCCACCGCAGCTTGCTGGACCGCGCCAAAGCCGGTGCAGACTTTGACCACTTAAGCGAAAACGAAGAAGTCTTGGCCTATATGCCTCCTGCATGGATTGGCCAAAACATCTTCAGCTATGCCCAATGGTTATGTTGTGGCTATGTGGTGAATTGCCCCGAGTCGGCAGCCACGGTCAACATCGACTTGAAAGAAATTGGCCCCACCTATTACTTTGCACCGCCACGTGTGTTTGAAGGCATGCTCACCACCGTGATGATTCGCATGGAAGATGCAAGCGCACCCAAGCGCGGTTTGTTTTCCTACTTCATGGACATTGCCAGACGCTATGGTCCTGCGCGTATGGATGGTCAGTCCATAGGCCTGTGGGGGCAATTGATTTATGGCTTGGGCAATGTGTTGATTTACGGTCCTTTGCGCAACAACCTTGGCTTCTCGCGGGTGCGTGTGGCCTACACCGCTGGTGAAGCGATTGGCCCCGATCTATTCAATTTCTACCGTGCCATTGGCATCAATTTGAAGCAGTTGTATGGCTCTACCGAAACCGCGGTGTTTGTTTGCTTGCAGCCGGACAACCAAGCTCGCGCCGACACCGTCGGGGTGCCATGTGCAGGTGTAGAGATCAAAGTGTCTGAGCAGGGCGAGGTGTTGGTGAAATCTGCCGGCTTGCTCAAAGGCTATTACAAGAACCCCGAGGCCACTGCCGAAGTGTTGACTGCTGATGGTTGGTACCACACCAATGATGCAGGCTTTATAGACAGCCATGGCCATTTGAAAATCATTGACCGCGTCAAAGACGTGGGTCGTATCCAAGGTGGCGCCAGTGACGGTGCGATGTTTGCGCCCAAGTATGTGGAAAACAAGCTGAAGTTTTTCCCGCACATCAAAGAGGTGGTGGCCTATGGTGATGGCCGCGACAAAGTCTGCGTCATGCTCAACATCGATTTTGAAGCGGTAGGTAACTGGGCCGAGCGGCGCAATTTGGGCTATGCGGGCTATACCGATTTGGCGCAAAAGTTCGAGGTCTACCAACTCATGCTGGAGTGCGTGGAAAAGGTCAATGCCGATTTGGCCGCAGACGCTTTGTTGGCCGGCAGCCAAATCAGTCGCTTTTTGGTGTTGCACAAAGAGCTTGACGCCGATGACGGTGAGCTGACCCGAACCAACAAAGTGCGACGCGGTTTTATCGCTGAAAAATACGCGGTGTTGGTAGACGCTTTGTACCAAGGCTTGGCAGAGCAGTTCATCGAAACTGCGGTCAAGTTTGAAGATGGCAGAACCGGCAGCGTCAGCGCCCATTTGCGCTTGATGGATGCGCGTACTTTCGCACCTGTGGAGCGTGCCGCATGAGTAAAGCCATTGGCGACGTGATTTTGGATGTACACAATATATCGCTGAACTTTGGCGGTGTGAAAGCCTTGTCCGACATCAGCTTCAATGTCCGCGAACATGAAATCCGCGCCATCATCGGCCCCAATGGTGCGGGCAAAAGCTCCATGCTCAATTGCATCAACGGTGTGTACACGCCGCAGCAAGGCAACATCACTTTTCGAGGCCAAACCTTCAGCCACATGGACTCGCACCAAGTGGCGGTCATGGGCGTGGCGCGTACTTTCCAAAACCTGGCCTTGTTCAAAGGCATGAGTGTGCTGGACAACATCATGACCGGGCGCAACCTGCGCATGAAAAGCAATTTGCTGATGCAAGCCTTGCGCTGGGGTCCCGCCGAGCGTGAAGAAATCGAGCACCGCTTACGGGTGGAAGAAATCATCGACTTCCTGGAAATTCAGCCTTACCGCAAAACCCCTGTGGGGCAGTTGCCCTATGGTTTGCAAAAGCGGGTAGACCTTGGGCGAGCGTTGGCGCTGGAACCCCAGTTGCTGCTGCTGGACGAACCCATGGCGGGCATGAATGTGGAAGAAAAGCAGGACATGTGCCGCTTCATCTTGGATGTGAACGATGAATTTGGCACCACCGTGGTCTTGATCGAGCACGACATGGGCGTGGTCATGGACATCTCCGACCGCGTGGTG
>JAIXYA010000093.1 GCA_027490485.1 Comamonadaceae bacterium | reverse complement strand
GTGTTTGATCGGCGCAATCAACATCAACATCGCGGTGACAAAAGCAGCAAAGCCCCCCACCGTCATTCCACTTTGTTGGCTTTGCATCAAAGCCACGCTGATCACACCCGATAAAGCGATGGCAGACAAAATCTGGGTCATGGGGGTCATGCTGGAACTGGCAACCGCGGTTTTCATGGCCAAACGTTGCAGTGTTTTTGCCAAAGTCTCAAATCGACCGATTTGCATAGTCTGGGCTTGGTGGAGCCGTATTTCTCGGTATGCAAGTGCGGTCTCTTCAACCACATAGGCCAGTTCATCGGTGGCGGTCTGCGTGTCTCGGGTGATTTGGTACAAGCGCTTGCTCAAAGCTTTCATCAACCACGCCACCGCTGGAAACAGCAGCGCCACAATCAAACTCAGTTGCCAATTTAAATACAGAAGGTAGGCCACCAAGGCAAGCAATGTCAGGCTATCGCGCACCAAGCTCATGAGTGAACTCACCATCAACTGCGCTCCGTTTTGCACCTCAAAAACCAAGGTGTTTCCCAACGCGCTGGCAGTTTGCTGCTTGAACAGAGACAAATCGGCATTTTGCAAACGCTCAAACATTTTCATTCGCAGTTGGATCAGGCCGTGGTTGGTGGCTTTGGCCATGGCCACCTGGCTGATAAAGACCCCCAAACCGCGTAAACCGAATAACCCAATCAAGGCAATGGGTACCTGCCATAAAGGAAAATCATTTTGTGTAAACCCTTTGTCGAGCAAAGGCTTCAACAAGGCTGGTATCAGTGGCTCTGTGATCGACACCAGCACCACACAAAGAGCTGCCACTACCCATGCGCTGATGGGCTGGGTGAAATGGGCAAATGCACGAATAAGTCGATGCCGAATACGGGGCTGGGAGGTCATGTTTTGTTGAGAAACTTTTTCGGATTATGACGATACTGAAACTTCGCTTGGTTAGAATCACACCATGCCTTTGAGTGTCATCATCATTACACGCAATGAAAGCGCCAACATTGTGGCCTGTCTTGAAAGCGTTGCTTTTGCGGATGAAGTCATTGTGCTGGACGGGCAAAGTACCGATGACACCGTTTCGCTTGCACAAAGTGTGGGCGCCAAAGTCTTTGCTGCCTCGAGCTGGGAAGGCTTTGGTCCTCAAAAAAACAAAGCTTTGAGTTATGCCAGTCACGACTGGGTTCTCTCCCTAGATGCTGACGAGCGTGTGTCTGCCGATTTGGCTCGTGAAATTCAGCAGGTGCTATCCCAACCCCAACACACGCTTTACGATATTCCACGTTTGACCAATTTTTGCGGCCAATGGATACACCACTGTGGCTGGCGACCCGACCGCGTTGCCAGACTTTTTCAAAAACACACTGCTCGTTTCAGTGATGATGTTGTTCATGAAAAAATCGTCTCTAATGATCAACACGTTAAGGGAAAACTCAAGCACTCTCTGCTTCACTACAGTTACCCCTCGGCGCAATCTTATTGGCGCAAATTACAGGTCTACAGCCAAGCATGGGCCGACCAAAAATTTGCGCAAGGTCAGACCACCAGCATGCCACGCGCTGTGAGCTCTGGTCTTGTTGCTTTCATCAAGAGCTATATTTTTCGTTTGGGATTTTTGGACGGCTCCATGGGACTGGCTGTTTGCATAATGCAAGCACAAGCGGCCTATGGCAAATATTTCACTTTGTATTGTTTGAACCAAGGAAAGCAATGACTTCGTTCTTCTCTTCTCTAGGGATGGTTCTTTTGGCTTTTGCGTGGGCTATGCCTGCACAAGCAGATTTCAGGGTGGAAATATCTGGCGTTGGCGTGACTCAAATCCCGATTGCCATGGCCAACTTTCGAGGCGAAGACAACGCACCTCAAAAGATCACCCAAATCGTGGCCGCCGACCTTGAACGCAGCGGTCAGTTTCGCAGCACACCCGCTGGCATGGTCATTGATGAGGTGAGTCGACCAGACTTTGGCCCGATTCGCCAAAAACCAGCAGACGCTCTTTTAACAGGCAGTATTTCGCGAATGGCTGATGGCCGCTTTGACGTTCGTTTTCGCTTGTGGGATGCAGTCAAGGGCGAAGACATGGGGGGTCAAAGCTATGTGGTTGTTCCGGCAGATTTGCGTTTGGTATCCCACCGCATCGCAGACCAAGTCTATGAAAAATTAACAGGCGATAAAGGTATTTTTTCTACCCGTATCGCCTACATCACCAAGCAAGGCCCCAAACACTTGCTTTGGGTGGCAGATGCTGATGGAGAGAATCCCCAAGCCGCTTTGACCAGCCAAGAACCCATTATTTCGCCCAGTTGGTCACCCAGCGGCAACGAATTGGCCTACGTCTCGTTTGAATCCCGCAAGCCAGTGGTTTATATCCACGATATCGCATCAGGCAAGCGCAGGGTGCTGGCCAATTTCAAGGGCTCCAACAGTGCGCCTGCTTGGTCGCCAGACGGCAAATCCTTGGCCATCACCTTGAGCCGTGATGGTGGGTCGCAGTTGTTTTTAATCAATTCAAAGGGTGGAGATCCCAAGCGGCTTACTCAGTCCAATGGCATCGATACCGAACCGGTTTTCAGCTCGGATGGGTCAGCCATTTATTTTGTAAGTGACCGTGGTGGCTCGCCGCAAATTTACCGAACCCCTGCTATGGGTGGCCCTGTGCAGAGGGTGACGTTCACGGGCAGTTACAACATCTCACCCAGCCTGAGTCCTGATGGACGATGGTTGGCATTTATCTCCCGAGTAGGGGCCGCCTACAAACTGCATGTCATGGATTTGATCAGCGACAAAGTGGTGGCTTTGACAGACACGAATGCAGATGAGCGACCCACGTTTGCTCCGAATGGAAAACTAATTATGTATTCCACCCAGTCGCAAGGACGCGAAGCCCTAATGACAACAACTTTAGATGGCAAAATACGCGCCAGACTCGCGGGACAAAATTCCAATATGCGAGAGCCCCATTGGGGACCTTTCCTCAATCCTTAATTCAATTGGAGATTTCATGAAAAAATTATTTTTGTCACTGGGACTTGTTCTGCTGCTGGCTGCTTGTGCCTCAGGCGTCAAACTCAATGACGTGCCCGTCGAAGATAAATCTGGCTCCAAAGTTTCCGTGGCACCTGACCCCGTCATGCCAGCCCCTGTCACTGCCTCACCTTCCAATGAAGCCAAGTCCACAGTTGTTCCTGTTGACAGCACTGCTAGCACCAACTTGAGTGCAGGCCCTGCGGGTAATGTAGCCAAAGTCATTTTCTTCGATTACGACAGCTATGTAGTGAAGTCTGAATTTCAAGCCACGATTGAAGCCCACGCACAATTTCTCAAAGCCAATCCAAGAGCCAAAGTTTCTTTGGAAGGCCATACCGATGAACGTGGTGGTCGTGAGTACAACCTTGCCCTGGGTCAAAAGCGTGCTGACGCAGTTCGCCAAAGTTTGAGCTTGCTGGGTGTTCAAGAGTCTCAAGTCGAGTCGGTCAGCTTTGGCAAGGAAAAGCCTGCTGTACAAGGCGCTGACGAAAGTGCATTTGCAAAAAATCGTCGCGCTGAGTTCTTTTACCGATGAAATCTTGGCTTCTTGCAGCATCGCTGTGCTTGTGGGCGGTTTTGGTGCCCACAGCACAGGCTGCCTTGTTTGAAGATGAAGAGGCCAGAAGAGCCATATTGGATTTGCGCCAACGGTTGGAAAATCAGCGTCAAACACAGCTGCAATATTCCGAACAAACGCTGCAAAAAGCGCTTGAGCAATCTCAAAAACAATTTGAGATTCTTCGCAAACAAGTTGAAGCGGATATCAACCAGTCGAAGCAAGACAACCGCCAAGCAGTCTTGCAATTGCAAGCTCAAATTGATGCTCTCAAGCAAGACATCGCCAATCTCAATGGCGAGCGCGAGCAGTTATTGCGTGAAATCACTCTTTTGCAACGCGCCCTTAAAGAGACCAAGGTCGACATAGAAGAGCGGTTTCAAAAAATGAACAGCCAGTCGCTCAAGCAAGAGCCTCCTGCCATCAAGGAAGAGGCGTCTAAGTCGAGCAAAGTTAATGTTCAGGTAGACGGTTTCGAGTTTTTAGCCGAACCAGAAGAAAAACGTGATTTTGAAGCTGCTTTCGTACTGTTTCGAAAAGGGGACTTTGCCGCTGCAGCCAAAGAATTTGCGCAGTTCGTTAAGGTCTATTCAGCTTCTGGTTATAAGCCCAGCGCCTTGTATTGGCTGGGCAGTGCCAGGTTTGCTCGCCGCGATTTCAATGAGGCCATCGCGCAGCTCAAAGGACTGGCCAATGACTTTCCTAACCATGCCAGAACGCCTGAGGCGATGTTGACCGTTGGTAATGCGCAATTGGAAATCAAACAACCCAAAGAAGCGCGTAAAACTTTTAACGAACTCTTGAAGTTGTATCCCACCACAGAAGCTGCTGCAGCTGCCAAGGACAGGTTGTCCCAAATCAAGTGAAATCAGAAGACATTGCGGACACTGACAGACGCTTCAGTGGTCTTTCTCGTTTGTATGGGGACATAGGTGCCCAACAGATTCGCCAAAGCCATGTCGTGGTGGTCGGTGTGGGGGGAGTGGGTTCATGGGCGGTGGAGTGTCTGGCCCGTAGTGGCGTAAGGGCTTTGACATTGATTGATTTAGACCATATTTCCGAGTCCAACATCAACCGTCAACTGCCTGCTTTGACGACCACTTTAGGGATGTCAAAAGTGGTGGCTCTTGAACAAAGAATTGCCCTGATTCATCCCGATTGCCAAGTAACTGCAGTTGAGGAATTCATTACCCCTGAAAACTGCGCCGCTTTGTTGTCTGTGCAAGCGGATGCAGTGATAGATGCTTGCGATCAAATGACGGCCAAGCAAGCCATGTCAGTTTGGGCTTTGGCCAGCCACACACCCTTTATCACTGTGGGTGCGGCCGGTGGCAAACGTTTTCCCCACAAAGTCGATGTCGCCGATTTGGCTGACGTCACCCATGACCCATTGTTGTCCCAGCTGCGTCAACGTCTTCGCAAGCAACATGCTGGCCCAGTGGCGGGAAAGCCCATGGGAATTGCCGCTGTGTTTAGCAAAGAGAGTGTGACGCCCTCGCAAGTATTTGACGCGCAAACCGACAGTTCTTTGAACTGCCATGGCTATGGCTCGGTGGTGACAGTCACT
>JAIXYA010000032.1 GCA_027490485.1 Comamonadaceae bacterium | reverse complement strand
GTCAGTTCGGTAAAGACCGCGGCGCCACTCCATGGGAGTGTCTTGGTAGGTGAAAGCCAATCGCTCCACACTCAACAAAGGCAGGTTTTGTTCGATTTGCAGCAACTTAGCCTCCTCATGGCTGGGGTTGACGGCTCTTAAGCGTTCTTGCGCTCGCACCATGCGGATGCCAAATTCGGTTTCAAACAGTGCGTACATGGGACCTTGGTCAGCGCTTAAACGCTCGGCGGTCAAACCTTTGAAGGGGCCACCAGGCAGCCAAATGTCTTCCAAAATGGTGGGCACACCGCCAAAAGAAAGGACCCTTCGCAGTTGCAGCACCGCGTCGCCACCGCGCAGTCGCAGTGCCTTGGCCACATCGTTATTGGCGCGTATGCGTTTGCAATCGATGATGAGTCGTTCGGCTGGTCCTTGGCTGTTGAGGTCGCCGTGGTCGGGTTTGAGTTTTAAAAAACGGTACTGAACCTGTTGTTCCGCATGGGTGGCTACAAACGTGCCCTTGCCTTGGCGGCGTATCAGCAAATTGTCTTGCGCCAATTCGTCAATCGCTTTGCGCACCGTGCCTTGGCTGACTTTGTAGCGGGCCGCCAATTCGAATTCGCTGGGAATGGGTTCGCCTGGCTTCCACTCACCGCTTTGCAGGCTTTGCAAAACCAGCGCCTTGATCTGCTGATAAAGTGGACTGAAGGCAGGCGCAATCCCTGCCACAGGAGCAGAGGGAGCGAGGCTGGTTTCAATACTCATGGTGCAGAGAAATGTGGCTTGTCAGAAAAGAAGAGAACATAGACGTTATCATATCTTCTATAAGACACATGTCTTCCAGTTGACGCCTTTGAATTTTTATAGTTTTGTTTTAATTTATCCCGGAGATTGTCATGAGTAAAAAACCCGTTCGCGTCGCCGTCACAGGCGCAGCAGGCCAAATTGGCTACGCCTTGTTGTTCCGTATTGCCTCTGGCGAAATGCTTGGCAAAGACCAGCCGGTGATCTTGCAACTGCTTGAAATTCCTGACGAAAAAGCGCAAAAAGCCCTCAAAGGCGTGATGATGGAGTTGGAAGACTGCGCCTTTCCTTTGTTGGCAGGCATGGAGGCACATGCCGACCCCATGACGGCTTTCAAAGACACGGATTACGCCTTGTTGGTGGGTTCGCGTCCCCGCGGCCCTGGCATGGAGCGCGCAGAACTGTTGGCCATCAATGGCGCTATCTTCACCGCCCAAGGCAAAGCCTTGAACGCAGTGGCTTCACGCAACGTCAAAGTGCTGGTGGTGGGCAACCCTGCCAACACCAATGCCTACATCGCCATGAAGTCGGCACTCGACTTAAAGCCAGGCAACTTCACCGCCATGCTGCGTTTGGACCACAACCGTGCCTTGAGCCAAATCGCTGCCAAAACCGGCAAGCCCGTGGCGAGCATCCATAAGTTGTGTGTATGGGGCAACCATTCGCCCACCATGTACGCCGATTACCGCTTCGCCACCATTGACGGCGCTTCTGTCAAAGACATGATCAACGACCACGTGTGGAATGAAACCGTGTTTTTACCCACCGTTGGCAAACGTGGTGCGGCCATCATTGAAGCGCGTGGCTTGTCTTCTGCTGCTTCCGCTGCCAACGCCGCGATCGACCATATGCGCGACTGGGCATTGGGCACCCATGGCCAATGGGTGACCATGGGCATCCCTTCACAAGGTTGGTATGGCATTCCCAAAGATGTCATGTTTGGTTTCCCTGTCACTTGTGACAACGGCGAATACAAAGTGGTCGAAGGCTTGGCCATCGATGCTTTCAGCCAAACTTGTATTGATAAAACACTCAAAGAGCTGACCGACGAACAAGCCGGTGTGGCCCATTTGCTCTAACAAGGACGGGTTGACGTACACATGAAACATCCGCGCGAGGTCTTGCTGGGTGCGCAAGCCGCCGCAAGGGTGTTGCCCGTCTGTGACCACTACAGCGGCGTGGAAGTTCGTATGCGCAAAAGCCTGCAGCTGCAGGCCGAGTTGCACCAAGAATTTGGCGTGGGCGTCATGGACGTCACCTTGGATTGCGAAGACGGTGCGCCCGTGGGTGGCGAAAAGGACCATGCTGAATTGGTGGTCAGCTTGGCCACCAGCGCCTCCTCCGATGCCCGTGTAGCAGTTCGAGTTCACCCCTTGGGTCATCCTGCTTTTGAACAAGATATCGCCATCTTGGTCGGACAGGCCAGTTCTCGGTGGTGTCACATCATGTTGCCCAAAGTGGAGTCTGTTGCGGACATTCATGCAGCAGTGCAAGCGATTGACGCAGCCGGTGGCGCCCATCTTCCTTTGCATGCCTTGATCGAGTCACCGCTGGCAGTACACAACGCTTTTGGTATTGCGGCCCACCCCCGCGTTCAATCGTTGAGTTTTGGTTTGATGGACTTTGTATCAGCCCATGGTGGCGCAGTGCCGGCCTCTGCCATGGGTGCAGCGGGACAGTTCAGCCATCCCTTGGTTGTGCAAGCAAAGCTGTTCATCGCCAGTGCTTGCCACGCCCATGGCAAAACGCCATCGCATTGCGTGGTGACGGAATTCAACGATGCCCAAGCCATGCAAACTGCCGCGAGTCGCGCAGCTTACGAATTTGGTTTTACGCGCATGTGGAGCATTCACCCAAGCCAAGTGCGTCCCATCTTGGCGGCGTTTTCTCCTTCAGCGGTTGAGGTCGAGCAAGCTGCGGATATTTTGCAAGCGGCTGTTGAAGCTGACTGGGCACCCATTCAACAGGGCGGTCAGTTGCATGACCGCGCCAGTTACCGTTTTTTTTGGTCCGTGTTAGAAAGAGCACATGCAACTGGGCATGCTTTGCCTGCGCATGCTTTGGTGTATTTCCAATAATGAACAAAAGGGGCCTGTCATGAGAAAACTTTTGCCGATCACTGTCAGCTTGGGTTTGTCGATGTTTTCCATGTCTACGCCTTTGGCGGCCCAAGAGGTTTCCAAAGAGGTGCTGTCGATCGCGGCCAAGGTACACACTGGCGCACTTGTTTGTGAGGATCGCAAGATGATCATGTTGTGGCCTGACACCGCATTGTCTGGGCGCTTTATTTTGAAAATGAACAAACGTGTTTACCGCTTGACCCCTGTGCCCACCGCTTCAGGCGCGGTTCGTCTTGAAGATGACGAAACCGGCGCAGTCTGGATTCAAACCTCAGAAAAATCCATGCTGATGGATTCTGTGCGTTCCCAACGCTTGGCAGATGAATGCCAAAGCCCTGCCCAAAAAACCGCAGCCAAACACATTCCCGCTTCTGCTCGCCCCGATTTGCTAGAAGCCAATTCAAACAACCGTTGATTTTTTTGGAGCTTGCAATGTTGAAAACCTACCGTGACCATGTGGCCGAACGCGCTGCCTTGGGCATTCCTCCCCTGCCATTGAGCGCTAAGCAAACTGGCGAACTCATTGAGTTGTTGAAAAATCCACCCAAGGGTGAAGAAGCCACGTTGGTGGACCTCATCACCCACCGCGTACCCGCGGGTGTGGACGACGCGGCCAAGGTCAAGGCCAGCTATTTGGCGGCGGTGGCCCATGGCACAGAAAAATGCGCCTTGCTCAGCCCCCAAAAAGCCACTGAATTGCTGGGCACCATGCTGGGCGGCTACAACCTCACACCATTGATCGACTTGCTCGACAACCCAAGCTGTGCCCCCATCGCCGCTGAAGGTTTGAAGAAAACCCTGCTGATGTTTGACCAATTCCACGACGTCAAAGAAAAAGCTGACAAAGGCAATGCCTTGGCCAAAGCTGTTGTCCAGTCCTGGGCCGATGCAGAGTGGTTCACCAGCCGCCCTGAAGTGCCCCAAAGCATCACGCTGTCGGTGCTCAAAGTCACTGGTGAAACCAACACCGATGATTTGTCGCCTGCACCCGATGCGTGGAGCCGCCCAGACATCCCTTTGCATGCCTTGGCCATGCTGAAAAACAAACGCGATGGCATCACGCCAGAAGAAGATGGCAAACGCGGCCCGATTAAGTTCATTGAAGACCTGCGTGCGCGTGGCCATTTGGTGGCCTATGTAGGTGATGTGGTGGGTACAGGTTCCAGCCGCAAATCGGCCACCAACAGCGTGCTGTGGTTCACTGGCGAAGACATTCCGTTTGTGCCCAACAAGCGTTTCGGTGGTGTGTGCTTGGGCAGCAAAATTGCCCCGATTTTTTACAACACCATGGAAGACGCGGGTGCTTTGCCCATTGAGTTGGATGTGAGCCAAATGAACATGGGCGACGTGGTGGAGTTGCGCCCCTACGAAGGCAAGGCATTCAAAGACGGCAAAGAAATCGCCAGTTTCACCGTCAAGAGCGATGTGTTGTTTGACGAGGTGCGTGCGGGTGGGCGCATTCCTTTGATCATTGGCCGCGGCCTCACCGCCAAAGCACGTGAAGCTTTGGGTCTGCCACCCTCTACCTTGTTCCGCTTACCCGCTGTTCCGAAAGGCCACGGCAAAGGGTTCACGCTGGCACAAAAAATGGTGGGTCGTGCCTGCGGTTTGCCCGAAGGCCAAGGCGTGTTGCCTGGCACCTATT
>JAIXYA010000058.1 GCA_027490485.1 Comamonadaceae bacterium | reverse complement strand
CCTTTGCCGCGCAGAAAATACACCTTCTTGATGCGCAGCTTGCCACCCCACGCTTTGCAACAATCTGACACGCAGCTCTTGCAAACCTTGGCCAGTCTTAGCAGAAATACACATAGCGGCTTGCTGACCCACAGATTCGCTGACAGCTGTCATCAAGTCTGTTTTATTGAACACATGCAGCAACGGGCTGTGGTTGTTTTTCTGCTGAAGTATTTGCTCGATCAATGCTGTTTGGCGTGTTTCATACGCCGCGTCATTGCTGCGGCTTAAGTCGTGCAACAGCAGCAGTACATCGGCGTCTTTCACCTGTGCCCATGCCCGTTCGATGCCTATTTTTTCCACCTCGTCAACACTTTGCGTATCCCGCAAACCGGCGGTATCCACCACATGTACTGGCACACCTTCTATCGAAATGGTTTGTGTCAAGACATCGCGGGTGGTGCCGGCCACCGGCGTGACAATTGCCGTGTCTTGTCCGGTCAAGGCGTTGAGCAAAGAGCTTTTGCCCGCATTGGGTTGGCCAGCAATCACCAACTTCATGCCGTCCCGCAACAAAGCGCCTTGGCGTGTTTTGACGCACAGCAAACGGGTTTCTTCTTGCATGGCCCGCAGTTGTCCGGCGACATCGGCTTGGGTTACAAAGTCGATGTCCTCTTCCGGAAAATCCAAACTGGCTTCCACCAACATGCGCAACCGCAGTAACTTTTCTTGAAGCGTCTGCACTTGCTTAGAGAAAGCGCCCACCAGAGAGCGACCTGCACCTCGAACCGCAGCTTGGGTTTGGGCGTCAATCACATCAGAAACCGCCTCGGCTTGGGTCAAGTCCATTTTTTGATTGAGGTAGGCACGTTGCGTAAATTCCCCTGGCTGGGCCAGTAGCAAGTCTTTTAATCCGACGTTTTGCTTGTGGGCAAGAGCCATGCAATGTTCGACCAACATGGACAACACGACCGGTCCGCCGTGACCTTGCAGCTCTAAAACATCTTCACCGGTGTAGCTGTGAGGAGCCGGGAAATACAACGCCAATACTTGGTCGACAGTTTGCCCTTGCTCATCATAAATAGCCGTTAAATAGGCGCGTCTAGGTTCTAAGTTTTGTCGACACAAGGCGTTGGCAAAGGTTCGCAGGTCTTTGCCACTGATGCGCACGATGCCGACCGCGCCTTTGCCAGGTGGCGTGGCCACCGCGATGATAGGCGCATCGCGTTCGCTAAGCATGTGTTAAGTCAAGTGAAGCCGCTTGTTCGCACTCATTCAATGAAGAACGCCAAGCTGCTTATTGATCATCCATTGCTGGGCGATAGACAAAATGTTGTTTGACAACCAATACAAGACCAAGCCTGAAGGGAAGAAGAAAAACATCACGCTAAAGGCCAAAGGCATCATCCACATCAGCTTGGCTTGAATCGGGTCTGGTGGCGTGGGATTCAACCAGGTTTGCAAAAGTGAGGTCAAGGTCATCAGTAACGGCAAGATAAACCAGGGATCAGGTGCTGCTAAGTCTTGCACCCATCCCACCCAAGGTGCGTTTCGCATTTCAACCGAAGACAACAGCACCCAGTACAAGGCAATGAAAAAAGGAATTTGCACCGCAATAGGCAAGCAACCCCCTAATGGGTTGACTTTCTCCTCGCGGTAAATTTTCATCATTTCCATTTGCATTTGCTGAGGGTTGTCTTTCAAACGCTCCCGCATTTCCATGATCTTGGGGTTGATGGCTTTCATTTTGCCCATGCTTTTGTAAGCCTGAGAATTGAGCCAGTAAAAGGCAATTTTCAAAACTACCACCAAAGCCACAATGGACCAACCCCAGTTGCCAATGTAGCTGTACAACGCATCAAGCAACCAATAAAGGGGCTTGGCCAGTATGGTGAGCCAACCGTAGTCTTTGACCAACTCCAGTCCCGGGTACAAGCCCTCTAACAGTTTTTCTTCCTGAGGACCGACAAACAAACGTGTTTGGTGGATTTGTTTACTCTCATTGGCCAAAGCAGGTAAAGGCGCAACCATGCCCACCGAGTACAAGTTCGTGTCAATCTTGCGTGCATACAAATCACGCGTTTGTGCATCGTCCATTAACCATGCTGACGCAAAGTAATGCTGCACCATCGCCACAAAGCCCAAGTCTGATTTTTTTTCAAAGTCAGCTTTGTTCTTTTCAATATCTGAGAACTCAATTTTTTGGTATTTTTTGGTGTTGGTGAAGACTGCAGGGCCGGTGAAGGTCGAATAAAAAGCTGACTCACCCTCTAATTTGTTGCCATCTCTGACCAACTGAACATAGAGTTGGGGTGAAATAGTTTCACCCGATTGATTCAGAATTTCGTGTTGAACAGAAAGTACATAACTGTTTTTATGGACGGTATAGCTTTTGATGAGCTTAACGCCACCAAGTGTTTCAGACTCGAATCGCAAGACCAAGCGGTCTTGACCGTCCTTAAAACTGCTGGGGCTGGTCAGGCGCATCGGGCTTTTGTGGGTGGGCCAGCTTACACCGGTGGGTCCGCCCACCAAACCGGTTTGCGCCAAATAAACACGTTCTTTGGAGTTATCGAACAAGGTGATATTGCTGCCTGGTCGCAGGACGTCTTTGTGTTTGAGCAACTCCGCATAAATCAAACTTGCGCCTTGCGTGTCAAAACGCAGCTTTAATAAATTGGTTTGAATCTCGACGGTTTCAGCTTTGGTTTGGTTCGGGTCTGGTGCACTGTCTGCAGGTAAAGAGGCAATGGTTTGTGCAGCGACAGGGTTGGGAGTGTCATTTGTTGGTGATGAATCCACGGCAACAACTGGCGGCGTTGCGGTTGGAAAAAAGGTGGGTTTGTTGCCGTTATGCAATTGCCATTGATCCCACAGCATGACCAGAGAAAAACCAAAAACAACCCAAAGAATGGTGCGGCGAATATCGTTCATGGTGTGTCTGCCATCGAAGGCGATGTGGATGAAGGGGAGGTTTTGGCGCCTAGCGGCTGAGGCACAACATCGTGTCCTCCCGCGCACCACGGATGGCATCGGCTTAAACGGCGCAAGGTCAGGTAACTCCCTTTTGCTGCGCCGTGGCTTTCTAGCGCTTCTAAGGCATACGCTGAACAAGTTGGTGTGAAGCGACACGATGAACCAAGCCAAGGGCTAAGAATGAAGCGATAGCCCTTGACCAAAAGAATCAGCAGCTTTTGGATCATGGTGCAACACTCTTTACCGACAACTGATCCATCAGCTGATGCAGTTCAGACCTGATGGAACGGCGCAGGTTTTCTGAGCTTGCGCTGATGAAGAGTTTGTTGTCAAACGCTTTTCGCAAACGGATAACACGGTCCGCGCAGGGCAGGTTTGTTGTCCTTGGCTCACGTACCAAAGCATATATTTGTCGTTTGATCAAATTTCGTGTGACCGCTTTACGCGCCCATCGTTTGGGCACAACTGCCCCAATGCGACTCGTCGCCGTCTGGGATTGTTGGTGCAAGGCGAAATGCGAAGTCCGAGCGACAACACCCGCAGCCATGACTGCTTCAAAGTCTGCGCGCAGGGTCAGTTTGTCCACGTGGCAAGGCAAGTGGCTCTCAAGCCTAAATGCAGTCGCTCAAACAGCCAAGCGTTTGCGACCTTTGGCGCGACGGGCATTGATAACAGCGCGTCCTCCGCGGGTTTTCATGCGCACCAAAAAGCCATGGGTGCGAGCGCGACGTGTTTTAGAAGGTTGGTATGTGCGTTTCATGTGAACTAGCCAAATGCATATGGGGAACCTAAGATTATCCCTCAAATAAAGGCCATCACCAAGCTTTCTTCATGCAACACCTGAAGTAAGGGGTATCCGAAAAAGTTTTTTTGAGTTTCTGTGGATAAATTTTTGATAAACCAGCCTCAGACGCCCTTAAAATAAAGCTTATCCACAGAATGGTCATCTTTTGAATAATACCCCCCCTACCCACGGTACGACCACGCCAAGTCCTGATGCAGGACAGGCTTTGTGGCAAGCCTGTGTAGAGCAATTGGCGCAAGAATTACCCGAACAGCAGTTCAACACGTGGATAAAGCCCCTGAACGCCTCTCTTTCTGAGGACTTTTCTCGTATCCATATCGAGGTAGCGAACCGTTTTAAGCTTGACTGGATTCGCGCTCAATACGCGGGTCGTTTAGCTGCACTTCTACAGCAACTCTATGGGCAGGCCATACAGATTGATTTTTTATTGGCCCCCAAAGAAGCCCCTGTGCGTCCTGCCGTCTCGCGCATTCTGAGTGAGCCTGAAGACCTTTCGCCCCCTGTAGGCACAGCAGCGGATACCGGTTTGCAGTTATTCAAAAACCGCATCAATACCAGTTTGTGTTTTGACAGCTTGGTTGAAGGCACGGCCAACCGCATGGCGCGAGCCGCGGCCATGCATGTGGCCAATGTGCCCGGGCAGCTTTACAACCCTTTGTTTATTTATGGCGGTGTCGGTCTGGGTAAAACCCATTTGATGCATGCTGTGGGTAATCAATTGCTGGTCAACCGTCCAGACGCCAAGGTTTTGTACATACATGCCGAACAATTTGTGTCGGATGTGGTCAAGGCCTATCAACGCAAAACCTTTGATGAGTTCAAACAGTATTACCACTCACTAGATTTGCTGTTGATCGATGATGTGCAGTTTTTTTTTAATTTATACCGCACGCAAGAAGAGTTTTTCAATGCTTTTGAGGCCTTGCTTACCAAAAAGTCTCATATTGTAATGACGAGCGACACCTATCCCAAAGGCTTGACGGACATTCACGAGCGCTTGGTTTCGCGTTTTGACTCCGGTTTAACGGTTGCGATTGAACCTCCCGAGTTGGAAATGCGTGTGGCTATTTTGATTGCCAAGGCACGCAACGAAGGTGCAGAAATGCCTGAAGAGGTAGCGTTTTTTGTGGCAAAGAACGTTCGCTCTAATGTTCGCGAGTTAGAAGGTGCTTTGCGTAAAATATTGGCGTATTCGCGCTTTAACCAAAAAGAAGTTTCTATTCAACTCGCCAGAGACGCACTGCGTGACTTGCTGTCCATCCAAAACCGCCAAATTTCGGTTGAAAATATCCAAAAAACCGTGGCAGACTATTACAAAATCAAAGTCGCGGACATGTATTCCAAGAAGCGCCCAGCCTCGATTGCCAGACCACGACAAATAGCCATGTATCTCGCCAAAGAATTGACCCAAAAAAGCCTTCCTGAAATTGGTGAATTGTTTGGGGGCCGAGACCACACCACGGTTTTGCATGCAGTTCGCAAAATTTCTGCAGAGCGGCAAACCCTGAGTGACCTCAATCAGCAACTGCATGTACTTGAACAAACACTCAAAGGATAAAACCATTGGCTTACCTTGCAAACCCTGTGCACAGTTTCTGCATAACCCATGGGTTATCCACAGGGCATGGCGATTTCCAAAAGTTATCCCTTTTAGTGATGCCCCTTTGGTACCGGTTTCACACATGGTTTTCTGGTCATCAAGTCGTTGAAATAAAAGTGGAAAATACGCTTTTCCACAGAAGTTGATGGCCCTTATCTACTACCACTATTTATATATAAAGAATTTAAAGAAGAGGATGACATGATTGTTTTGAAGGCGAGTCAAGAAAACATTGTTGCTGCTTTGCAATCGGTGGTAGGTATTGTTGAAAGACGTCACACCT
>JAIXYA010000302.1 GCA_027490485.1 Comamonadaceae bacterium | reverse complement strand
GAATTTCGGTCACCGTGCCCACGGTGGAGCGCGGGTTGTGGCTGGTCGCTTTTTGCTCAATGCTGATGGCGGGCGACAGGCCTTCGATCAAATCCACATCGGGCTTGTCCATGCGCTGCAAAAACTGCCGCGCATAGGCCGAGAGGCTTTCCACATAACGGCGCTGGCCTTCGGCATACAGCGTGTCAAAGGCCAAACTGGATTTGCCCGAACCCGACAAACCGGTGATCACCACCAACTGGTTGCGCGGGATGTCAACGTCGATGTTTTTCAGGTTATGGGTGCGCGCACCTCGCACACTAATCTGGCCGAACGCACCCCGTCCACCGAGATGGTGACCTAAATACTGCACTTCAGAGGGAGAATTCACGGCGGGCTTGGGCTTGATCGAGGGCAACCCGCCATCATAGCCAACCCGCTTATGCTCTAGACCATGATCTCCCCCCGCGCCCTGAGCCTGCAGGCTTTTTTCACCCTGTTGCTGATCGCCTTGATGATGGCGTCCAACCATATCGCGGCCCGGGTCGCCTTCAACAGCGGCTTGGATGTGGCCACCGCAGTGGCTACACGCAGCTTGGTGACGGCCTGCGTCGTGGCTTTTTTGCTGGTGGTGGCCCATGTGTCTTGGCGCTTTAACCGCCAACAAGGGCGCGGCCTGCTGTTGGTGGGCCTGATGATTGGCGTACAAAGCCAGTTCTTGTATGCCGCCGTGGCCCGCTTGCCAGTCGCTCTGGCTTTGCTGGCTTTCAACACTTACCCGCTGTGGACGGCCTTGTGGGACAAGCTTATTTACAAGCGCACACCGCAACGCAGCGTGTTGCTGGCCATGCCACTGATCTTGCTCGGTTTGGCCATTGCGCTGGACGTACTGGGCGCTGCCTCCGGTTTGGGCGCACAAGCCCAATGGGCGCAGATTGGTGAAGGTGTGGGCTTTGCTTTGGCAGCCGCTTGCAGTTTCGGCTTGGCATTGGTGGGCACCCAACATGAAACTGCCGGCATGGACGGGCGGCTACGAACCTTTTTCAGCTTGCTGCTGGCGGGCAGCGTGGCTTTAGTGGTGATCGGCCTGCGGGGTGGTCCGCACTGGCCGCAAACCCTGCTGGGTTGGCAAGGCTTGGGGCTGCTCACTTTGCTGTACGGCACGGCTTTCACCATCATGTTCACGGTTTTACCCAAACTGGGTGTGGCCGCCAACTCGGCCATCATGAATGTGGAGCCGGTCTTTGCTTTGGCGCTGGGCTGGGCGGTGTTAGACCAACAAGTGGCTTGGGTGCAAGTAGGCGGCGCCTTGATGGTGGTGAGTGTGGTGGTGGGTTTGGGGTTGCGAAAGCAGTCGGCTTAGCCACTGACCACTTCTCGCCAAGCCTGCTCGACCCGCTCGGGCGTCAAATCATTCAAGCACCGCAAATGACCCAAGGGGCAAGTTCTTTGAAAACAAGGCGCACAGTCCAAAGGGGGTTGGTAGCTGGCCTCGTTTTTCAGCCACAAGACCACGGCTTTGTCACTTAATGGCGGTGTATGCAAAGGGCTGGAGGAGCCAAACACCGCCACCTGCGGCACACCCATGGCAGCCGCCACGTGCATCAGGCCCGAATCATTGCTGAGCATGGCCTGAGATGAAGCAATCAAGGCCATGGCCTGGCTAAGGTCGGTCTTACCCGCCAAGTTTCTGGCAGTTTTGGGCCTTTCTTGGTGGATGCTTTGGGCAATCTCATCACAGAGTTCGGCCTCTTTGGCTGAGCCCAGCAGCACGACCGGCAAGCCCGTGCGCAAGCCCAACTCTGCGAAATAGGCCGCTGGCCAGCGTTTGGCAGGGCCGTATTCCGCCCCAGGAGCGAACACCGCATACGCGCCCAATTTGAGGTCAAAGTTCAACAAAGTGGCTTTGAGCAGGTCCAACGACAAATCCAGCTTGGGCTGCATGCTGCTGTCAGCTTGCATTTGTGCCAAGGCGAGGTAATGCGCCACCATCGCACCGCGATGGTTTTTTTCAGGGTTGGGCAGGCGCTGGTTGAGCAAACCCAAACGGGCTTCGCCGTGGTAGCCCACACGCACCGGAATGCCCGCCATCCACGGCAGCAAGGCGCTTTTCCAAGAATTTGGTCCTACATAGGCTCGCTCAAATCGGCCTCGCCACTGGCTAGCCAAGTTGCGCCGTGCCCCCCAGCGCAAACCACCACGGGGGAAAGGCAACTCGATCACCTCGGTCACGTGCGGCATGGCGCGGTATATGGGCGCCACCCAGGGCATGGCAGCCACGCTTAAACGCTCGCCGCGCTGAGCAAGCACACGTAACAAAGGTTCTGTCATCACCGCGTCGCCTATCCACTGCGGCGCAATCAGCAAACTGGCTGTCATAAGTTATTGGGGTCAGACCCCGATTAATGCGCTGCGATGTGCTCGCCATCTTTCAGGCGGTACTCGGTACTGCAATAGGGGCACTTGGCATGGCCTTGGTGCGACAGGTCGAGAAACACCTTGGGGTGGGTGTTCCACAGCTGCATGTCCGCCTTGGGATTGGGACAGAACACGCCGCCGTGGCTGTTGAGGTCTTTGGCCAGCAACTCGATGGTCTTCATGTCAAACCTTGGTCAGCCAATGGGCGTATTTGGGATTGCGTCCATTGACGATGTCAAAGAAAGCGGTTTGGATTTTTTCGGTGATGGGGCCGCGGCTGCCCGCGCCAATCTCGATGCGGTCCAGCTCACGAACGGGCGTGACCTCGGCGGCGGTGCCGGTGAAAAAGGCTTCGTCGGCGATGTAGACCTCGTCGCGGGTGATGCGCTTTTGCACGATCTCCAGCCCCAAGTCTTTGGCGATGTGGAACACCGTGTTGCGGGTGATGCCGTTCAAAGCGCCAGCCGACAAATCGGGGGTGTAGATGACGCCGCCCTTGACCACAAACAGGTTTTCGCCTGCGCCTTCGGACACAAAACCGGACGCGTCCAACAACAAGGCCTCGTCGTAACCGTCGTCCAGCGCTTCCATATTGGCCAAGATGGAGTTGGTGTAGTTGCTCACCGCCTTGGCCTGCGTCATGGTGATGTTCACATGGTGGCGGGTGTAGCTAGAGGTTTTCACGCGGATGCCGCGCTTCATGCCGTCTTCGCCCAGGTAAGCGCCCCAGGTCCAGGCCGCGACCATCAGGTGGATTTGGTTGCCTTTGGGCGAGACACCCAGCTTTTGCGAGCCAATCCAGGTGAGGGGCCGGATGTAGCCACTTTTAAGTTTGTTTTCACGCACCACGGTGCGCTGCGCCTCGTTCACCTGCTCGGGGGTGAACGGGATTTTCATGCGCAAAATTTTGGCGCTGTTGAACAGGCGCTCGGTGTGCTCTTGCAAGCGGAAGATGGCGGTGCCGTTGGCTGTGTCATAAGCCCGCACACCCTCGAAAGCGCCGCAGCCGTAGTGCAAGGTGTGGGACAGCACATGGATCTTCGCGTCGCGCCAATCGACCAGCTCGCCATCCATCCAAATTTTGCCGTCACGGTCGTGCATCGGGGGGGGCAGGGCGCTCATGGTGTTCCTTTATTCGGGGTCTGCGTAGGTAAGGGGTGCGATTTTACGTTGCATCCTGCGCCGCAGGATTGGCGTTGGCACGCGACAAAGACCATTGCTGTAGGCGGCCCTCGTGAAAGTGGCACTTCACGCTGTCGCCTCCCGCATCTCGCCACTCGAAAATATCCGTGCTTTTGTCAACGCTTGGGATGCGCTGGCCCAGACTGGCTGCCAGTGCTATGACTTTCAGCAAGCGCAAGCCATCATGCAGCTGGGCATGGAACATGACTGCATTGGCGACGCTTCCCACCGGTTGATCGGCGGCGCGTTCCATGGTTTGCATCAAACGGGTAGAGAGTTGCAGCAACCAAAACACGATGCCGCTGGAAACCAGTGAAAACCCCCACCAACCAAAGGCGCGAAACGAGCCGTACAGCAAGACTGCCAAGCCCAACACCACCGCTATGTTTCGCCATTTCATGGCGCTGATTTTGACCTATGTTTCAGCCTCTGAGTTCGACAAACATATACCAAGCCACCGCCAGCAGCATGGCCAAGCCCAGCACACCCCAATTGTGGTGAATGCCCGCCTCGCTTGGCGCAGCTTTGCGCCCGGTCAGCATGGCTTTGAGCAAGTTTTCCCCGTGGGCTCGGCTGCTCCACAGCACCCCAATCACATGGACCAAGACCACGGCGATCAAGGCATGGGCAGCTATTTCATGCGACTCTTCCATCCACTCGGCCGCGTCCTCGGCCAAAACCAGCCAGCCTGTATAGACGCTCAAGGCCGTCAAGCCCATAAGCAAAATAACGGCCACGGCACCCACCGGGTTGTGGCCGACAAAGTGCTGAGGCTGGCCGCTGCGCAAACTCTTTATATAAGCCCATACCTGCGCTGGGCTGCGGACAAACTCAGCAAACCGCGCATAGCGGGTGCCCACCAAGCCCCAGACCACCCGAAAACCCATCAAGCCTGCCGCCACCCAACCCAAGGTTTGGTGCAAGCGCTCAAAGTCTTCGTTTTCGCCTGTGAAAAAAGCGCTCAAGACGCTGGCCGCCAAAGTCCAATGGAAGACGCGAACCGGCCAGTCCCAGACTTTGACGGTGGAGGGTTCTGTGGTGTTGTCTGTGTCTAAGGGGTTCATGAGGGTATGACGACGGTTTTGGCGTTGTACTCGCCGTTGGGTGCGCCACGGTGGCAAGCCGTGCAGTTGGCGAGGCTTTTTACATACGGGCTTTTCCAGACCTTGGCGGTGAGCTTTTTGCTGGGTTTGTGAATTTGCTGCCACCAGTCGGCACGGGTGATGCGGTTGTCAGGCGGTATTTGGGTACCGACCCACTCGGGGTTGATGGCATTGGTTTGCAACCAATTGGCAATCACATTTTGGGTGTCACTGTTAAGCAGCACGTTGGCGGTGAAGTGCTTTGGCAAGGCGTCGGTGATGTTTTTCCATGAATTGGGGGGCAACAGACCGGGCGGATAAGCAAAGTGACAAACTGAGCACTCTTGCTGGTAGGCGGTGAGGGCCGGCACCGGCACCACACGCTGGGCGTGGCTAAAGGTGACCCACAGCAAGCTGATCACCATCAACACCCACTTAGACAGGGTTTGCATCGCAACTTCTCCTTGATAACAGGAGAGTTGTAGTTGGGACGGCCCCCAAAGACCTTGCGTTAGCGCAACAAAAGTGCGTTTTGAGCCGACTTCAAACCAAGCCGCGCACCACCGCCATGGCCTCTTCCACCCGCTCGACCGCATGCACCGTCATGCCCTCGATGGGTTTTTTGGGAGCATTGGCTTTGGGGATGACGGCCACGCTAAAGCCCAGCTTGGCGGCTTCTTTCAGGCGCTCTTGGCCGCGGGGCGCGGGGCGCACTTCGCCAGCCAAGCCCACTTCTCCAAAAGCGATAAAACCTTTGGGCAGGGGCTTGCCGCGCAAGCTGGAGGTGATGGCCAACAGCACCGCCAAATCGGCGGCAGGCTCGCTGATGCGCACCCCACCGACCGCGTTGACAAACACATCTTGGTCCATGCAGGCCACACCGGCATGTCGGTGCAGCACCGCCAGCAGCATGGCGAGGCGGTCGCGGTCCAAACCCACGCTCAAGCGGCGCGGACTGGGGCCACCGCTGTCCACCAACGCTTGGATTTCCACCAGCAAAGGACGTGTGCCCTCCAAGGTGACCATGACGCAACTGCCCGGCACCGGCTCGGCGTGTTGGCTGAGAAAAATGGCGCTGGGGTTGCTGACCCCCTTGAGCCCTTTTTCGGTCATGGCGAAGACGCCAATTTCATTCACCGCGCCAAAGCGGTTTTTGATGGCCCGCACCAGCCGAAAGCTGCTGTGGGTGTCGCCCTCAAAGTACAGCACCGTGTCGACCATGTGTTCCAGCACCCGCGGACCGGCCAAAGCGCCTTCTTTGGTGACATGGCCGACCAACACAATGGCGATGCCGCTGGCCTTGGCCAAGCGGGTGAGGTGGGCGGCACATTCGCGCACCTGCGCCACCGACCCTGGCGCGCTGGTGAGTTGGTCTGAATACACCGTTTGAATAGAGTCGATGACAGCGATGTGCGGCGACTGCGCTTGCAGGGCAGAGATGATTTTTTCCAGCTGGGTTT
>JAIXYA010000316.1 GCA_027490485.1 Comamonadaceae bacterium | reverse complement strand
GCCAGTGCCACCTCTTCATTCGGCCCCGAATTAGGCCAGGCCTTGGCACAAGAGTGGGCTTTGAAAAACCACCCCTTGCATCAGGTGGTGGGCACGCCTCAAGGGCGATTGCAGTTTTTGTCTTCGCTGCGGTTTTCGTCCCCAGCAGCTGAGCGGTTTGGCATGGCTCATCACGTAGCCGAACAAATCATGTCACTTCGACAGGAATCGTCACTGCGAGGAGCGTAGCTCCGAAGCAGTCTAAAGATCGCTTCGCTAAGCTCGCGATGACAGCAAATTAAATATCGTCCCGCAAGACATAGGGCAGGGGATGCAAATTCAAGCCCGCACCTTGGGCTGTCCCCATCCCACCAGCATCCTCTTCCAAAGCACTGTTTTGCAAACACACCAAAGCCCAGTGACCATGAACCGTGTGGTGACAAGCTTGCGCCACCACGCCAGAAGGTTGGCTGGGGTCATTGGCGCTGAACACTTCTTCACCCGCTTGTAACGCCGCCGATGCCGAGGCAAGGTAAGCACGGCGCTTCAAGGTGCCGCGAAACTGGCTGCGTGCCACCACCTCTTGGCCTGGGTAACAGCCTTTTTTGAAATTCACACCGTCTACCGATTCATAGTTCAGCATTTGCGGCACAAAAGCTTCGAAGGTCGCGGCTTGCACATCGGCCACGCCGCTTAACACTTCGGCTAACAGCCAATCTTGCAGGTCTAAGGCATCGGTCGTTAAAGCCGTACCCACAGGAACAAGCTGCAAAGCTCGGGCATGACCTTGTGCGGGGTAAAGCCGTACCGTCCAAGCGGCATCCATGGACAAACACCATGGCGACTCGCCCAGCGAAGCAGGCACCGCGGCACCCAACAGGCCACGCACTTCGTACTGCTCGGACACATCGTTCAGTACCACCTTGGCGCGCAGCACAAACATGCGCAATCGCTTCAAGGTTTGCGCCATCAGGTCTTGCCGAAGCACCAACCAGACATCTTCAGGCGAGGTTTTGAAGCCAATGAAACTGGCTTGCATCCGTCCTTTGGCATTGCAAAACGCAGCCAAACGGGCCTGCTGGGGCGGTAAGAGCAAAAAATCGTTACTCAATTGGTTGTGCAAAAAATTAGCTGCGTCTGCACCTTGGGCATGGAGGACGCCGAGGTGGGGCAGGGGGCAGCTACCTTGGGCAGTGCCCAACAAGTCGGGGAGAGCGACAAATGTATTCATGCCTCTATTATCATGGCCGCATCTTTGGACACCGCAGGAGCGGCAATGAAATGGTTTTGGAGCAGCCTTTGGCTGGCAACAGGCATGGCGCTGGTCATCGCAGGCGCTGCCGCTTGGTGGGTGTTGCGTCCCTTGCCCATGGCCACGCAGACGGTCGATCTGTCGGTCTCCCCAGGTTCTACGCCACGCATGGTGGCCAACCAAATAGCCGAGTCCGGCATCGATGTGTCGCCCACGCTGATGTATTACATGTTCAGGTTCAGCGGTCAGTCCAAGCTGATTCGCGCAGGCAGTTATGAAGTTTCCAATACCACCAGCGCTTGGGACTTGCTGAAAAAACTGGTGCGTGGCGAAGAAAATCTCATAGCCATTACTTTGGTGGAGGGCTGGACTCTGCGCCAATGGCGTCAAGCCTTGGGCAAAGCCGAGTTTTTAAAGCATGACACCCAAGGCGATACCGATGAAGAGTTGATGCGCCGCTTAGGTCTGGCCGATATGCCGGCTGAAGGGCGGTTTTTTCCAGATACTTATATGTATGGCAAAGGCAGCAGCGATGTGGCTGTGTTGCGCCGTGCTTTACACGCCATGGACAAGCAGTTGGCGCAGGCTTGGGCCAACCGAGACATGGGCTTGCCATTGCAAAACTCGCAAGAAGCCTTGATTTTGGCCAGCATTGTTGAGAAAGAAACCGGTAAACCTTCAGACCGCGCCATGATTGCCAGCGTTTTTCATAACCGCTTGCGTATCAATATGCCCTTGCAAACCGACCCGACCGTGATTTACGGCATGGGGGCGGACTTCGATGGCAATTTACGCCGCGTCGATTTGCAAACCGAGCATCCTTGGAACACCTATGTCCATAAAGGCTTACCACCGACACCGATTGCCATGCCGGGCAAAGCCGCATTGCTAGCGACACTTCAACCCGCCACCAGCAAATCGCTTTACTTTGTGGCAAGGGGGGACGGCAGCAGCCAGTTCAGCGAAACCTTGGAACAGCACAACGCCGCTGTCGACCGCTACCAGCGCAACCCAGCCAAGGCACAATAAGCGGCATGAACCGCGGTATTTTCATCAGCTTTGAAGGCATAGACGGCGCAGGCAAATCCAGCCATGTGCAAGCTGTGGCGGATGCTTTCGCCCAAGCCCAACGCCAAGTGGTGCTGACCCGCGAACCTGGCGGCACGCCTTTGGCGGAAAAACTGCGCGACATGGTTTTGCACGACAGCATGGACCCGTTGAGTGAAGTGCTGCTGATGTTTGCGGCGCGGCGTGACCATTTGCAACAAGTGATTGAACCTGCTTTGGCCCGAGGCGATGTGGTGGTTTGCGACCGCTTCACCGACGCCACTTTTGCCTACCAAGGCGCGGGGCGTGGTTTTGACTTGAATGTACTGAGGCAACTGGAACTTTGGGTTCAAGCCTTGCCTTCGGGTGGTTTGCGCCAACCCGACCTCACCTTGTGGTTTTCGCTGGACCCCGCCATTGCCGCAGAGCGCCTGAGCAACGCCAGAGTGCCTGACCGCTTTGAAGCCCAGCCTGCTGCGTTTTTCGCCAAAGTTCACCAAGGCTATAGCGACAGATTGCAGGCAGATTCAAAACGATTTGCCCGCATTGATGCCTCAGCCAGCCTTGAGCAGGTGCGCGAACAGGTAATGCACGTGCTGCACCAGCGCTTAAACCTTCAAACGCCTTCATGAGCACCTTGGCACCTTGGTTGCAAACCTCCTTGGAAAACCTGCTGCCCCGCGCCGGACACGCATGGTTGGTCCAAGGTTCCTCAGGTTTGGGGCAGTACGAACTCTCGTTGGCGCTTGCCCAAGGCTGGTTATGTTCAGCGACCACACCGCAAGGCGCATGCGGCCAGTGCGCCAGTTGCCACGGCATCGCTGTGCGGGTGCATGCAGATTTTCGGGTGCTGATGCCCGAAACCGAGTTGATGGATCGGGCTTGGCCGCTGAGCGAAAAAGCGGAAAAAGAAATTGACGACAAAAAACGCAAACCCAGCCGAGAGATTCGTGTGGACGCGCTGCGCGAGATGCTGGACTTTTGCCATATGACCCGCTCAGGCGAACGCGGCAAAGTGGTGATGATTTACCCTGCCGAGCAAATGAACACGGTGACCGCCAACACCTTACTCAAAACCTTGGAAGAGCCGCCTGCCGACACCCGCTTCATTTTGGCCACCTCAGCCGCCCATGAATTGCTGCCCACCATTCGCAGCCGTTGTTTGGTCTATACCTTGAACTGGCCCGATACCGCGTCCGCTTTGGCGTGGCTGGGCGAACAATCGGTACCATCCGCTGAAGCTGTTGCGCTGCTTCGTGCGGCTGGGGGTCGAGCCCATGACGCCTTGGCCTTTTTCAACGACGGTTTGAAAGCCAAAGATTGGGCAGGCTTGCCCAAGTTGCTGCTGCGCGGCGAGCCTGGTTGGTTGGTTGACGCAGCCCCCGCCATGGTCTTGTCTGTTTTGCAAAAGCTTTGCCACGATATGCAGGCTGTGGCGTGTGGCAGCACACCGCGCTACTTCGATGCCGCAGATTTACCTCAACCTTCCCCTTTGAATACCCTCAGCCTTTGGTCGCGGGAGTTGATGGACAGCGCCCGAACCGTGGACCACCCTTTCAACCCCGGCCTGTTGCTGCAAGCCTGGGTCAGCCGTGCGCAACGCGCCTTGAATGCCGCCTGAACATGTACACCGATTCGCATTGCCACCTGAATTTCCCTGAACTGCAAGCCAATTTGGGCGAAATCCGCCAAGCCATGCAAGAAGCGCAGGTCTCCCGAGCCTTGCTCATCAGCACCCGCATGGAAACCTTTGCGGACGTCAACGGCATGGCGGTGGCGCATGACAATTTTTGGTGCACCGCAGGCGTCCATCCCGATGAAGAAGGTGTTCAAGAACCTACCTTGGAGGATTTGCTGGCCATGGGCAGACAACCGAAAGTAGTGGGCATAGGCGAAACCGGCTTGGACTATTACCGCTTGGGCGAACGCACTGTGGCAGACATGGAATGGCAGCGTGAGCGCTTCAGACGCCATATACGCTGCGCCCAAAGCCTGCGCCTGCCTTTGGTGATTCACACCCGCAGCGCCAGTGCGGATACCTTGGCCATTCTGAAAGAAGAGGGCGAAGATGGGGGTGCCAAGGCTGTAGGCGGCGTATTTCACTGCTTCACCGAAACTGCCGAGGTGGCCAAAGCCGCGCTGGACTTGGGTTTTTACATCTCGTTTTCAGGCATTTTGACGTTTAAAAATGCCCAAGATTTGCGCGATATTGCTGCTTGGATGCCGATGGATCGCATCTTGATTGAAACAGACAGCCCCTACTTGGCCCCTGTTCCCCACCGTGGCAAGACCAACAACCCTTCTTATGTGCCGTGGGTCGCCAAACAAATTGCCAGTCTGCGCGGCCTGGATGAAGAAGGGGTGGGACGGCAGACTTCAGCCAATTTTGATCGCTTGTTTCAAGGGGTTTTAAATTGAAGTATTACTTTAAATATATTATTTTCAGTGTTGTTTTTATTATATATTTTCCTGTCAAAGCAGGATCCTACGATGACTTTTTCAAAGCCATCGAATTTGACAATGCTGAGGTGGTGACCGCACTTTTGCAGCGCGGTTTCGACCCTGACAGCCCCAGCCCACAGGGCCAACCAGCGCTGATGCTGGCCATGCAAAAGTCTTCGCGCAAAGTGGCCGAGGTGCTGATGGAATGGAAAACCACCAACCTGAGCATCCACAACCCCAAAATGGAAACGCCGCTGATGCTGGCGGCCATCACCAACCAATTGGATTGGGCTAAAAAGCTGATCGAACGGGGCGCAGATGTCAACCAAAAAGGCTGGACACCGCTGCACTATGCCGCCACCAAGGGCAACATCGAGATCATGCGGTTGCTGGTTGAAAACCACGCCTACCTTGACGCTGAGTCGCCCAATGGCACCACACCGCTGATGATGGCGGCGCATTACGGCACACCCATGGCCACCAAATTGTTGTTGGAAGAGGGCGCTGACCCGCGTATTCAAAACCAGCTGGGTATCAATGCTTTGGAATTTGCACGCAAGGCCAACAAGCCTGAATCAATGCAATATATAGAGGCTTTTCAAGCTGCTTGGCAGCAAAAATACCCCCCAAAACCTTGATTTCAGGGAGCACTGCGGCTTAAGACCACCGCGCCGCGTAACTGACCTGGCTGGTAGTTCACCGCCTTGTCATTGGGGTACAGCTCGCTGAGTTTGGTTTTGACTTCAGGGCTGATTTGGTCAGAACTGCCATGGCAAGCAACGCACATGGGCTGCATTACGATGGGCTTGGCGAAATGGAATTCCTTGCTGCCATCGGGTTTGACCACCGTTTCGGAAAACTCCAGATCAGCGGGTTTGTCGCCACGGGCCAAAGCCGCATCAAATTGCGCCAGAGCCTTGGCTTGCCAGTCGTTGGGCACGCCCATGACAGGGTTTCTGGCGCGTGTGCCTACGCGACTGAGCTTGACTTGGTTTTGTGCTGACACACGACCAGCGATTTCAGGTGCTTGCGTGTTGCACACACCAATGGCGTTGACTGCGCCGCCATCTGCCATGGCGGACTGCAGTTTTTGTCCTAGCTCTTTGAGCATGCCTAGGCTGGTTGCGCGGCTTTGGCTGAGCAAGTCGCTGTCTTGAGCCTGAGCGGTTGAAAACCCAATGAAACACAGGGCAGCAAGGATGTGGGCAAGTTTCACTCGGTTCATTTGGGATACCTGTTTATTGGTTAACATAATATACATCGTATCAAATGAGAGGATAGTCAAGGTTTGAGTGTTAACAGGCTGGCTTGGGTGCTCGGTGTCATTTGCAGCGGTCTGTATTGGCCCGTGGCCCATTCATGGGACATGTCTTTATAGCGTTCAGAACCTATGACGCCGCTTTGGCCCGTTTGGTAAATGAACAAAGAGTTTTGCAAATCACTCAAGTCATAGATTGCGCGCATGGACGGCGCATGCCGACTGGCAAACGGTTCATGGGTTTCGTTTAACCAATAGGTGCCGACATTGACGCTGAACGGGTCTCCTGGGCTGGGTTCAACCACATCCAACCATTTAGCCAAAAATGGCGACTGACCCAAAGGCCGGTGGCTGCTGATGGCCATGTGCGCTTTGCCCCATTGCCAATGTGCGACATCCTTGCCCTGGTCCTTGGACAAACGTTCCAAAGCACGGGTGAAAGCTTCGCTGGCTTGGTCAGCACAGGACTTGGGCGCACACCAAAAGCCGTCTTGCTTGTCCATGGTGTCTTCCAAAAAGCTGCGGAAATGGCGCTTACCGTACTGAGCCTTAAACAGCTCTTTGCCCAACTGGGGTTCAACCAAAGCGCGGGTCAACTCATCAGCCCAAAAAGCAAAGATCAAGGGAGCCGCCTCTTCTGTCTTCATCTCGCCATTGAAACTTTGCAAAACCTTCATGGCGGCAGGTGCCAAGGCATGGCTGGATTGAGCGGCCAAAAGATGAGGCATCAAGCGCTGGGTCGATAAAGACAAAACATCGTTTTGCATGGTTTTCATGCTCTGGATATCGTGTTGGGGCTTGGCTTCGATCATCTGGGTGATGCGGTCCATGCGGTGCGGCGCTACCCAGTCTTGACCCAAGAAATGGGGGTAGCCTTCTGGCGTGATGCGTTGATTGGCGGTGGCTATCCAGCCCTTTTGCCCTAAGTCCTCAGGGGTTTGCGCCATGGGCAACCAGCCTGCCCAGTCGTATTTGGCGTCCCAACCCGGCGCGGGTGCCATACCCATCAAATCGTTATCCGCCTTGCGAACGGGCACTTTGCCAATGGCTTTATAAGCAATACGTCCTTGGTCGTCGGCCACCACCACGTTTTGCATGGGAGAGTGGTAATCCTTGAACGCTTCAAAGAAGTCGTTGATGGTTTTGGCTTGGCTACCGCGAATGCCTGCCATCAAGGTGCGGTTGTCCTCGTCCAAAGCTGCCCAGCGCAAGGCCAACACAAATTTACTGGTGTCAATGATGTCAGCGTGAGCGCTTTGCGCATCACTCAATACGGGGCCATGGCGGGTGCTGCGCACCGTGTGAACCACATCAGGCTTGCCTTTGACGCGGATGGTTTCTTGGCGCGACACAAAAGCCTGCCAACCGTCTGGGGTTTGGTACTGCAAGGGGTTGGAAGGGTTGATTTTTTCCAAATACAGGTCTTGCACATCGGGGCCGGTATTGGTGAAACCCCAAGCCACATGGCTGTTGTGGCCCAAGACCACCAAAGGCATGCCGGGCAAAGTGGCACCGATGACGTTTTGTTCAGGTGACTTCAGGTGGGCATAAAACCAGATGGCCGGTGTGCCCAAGCCCAAATGCGGATCGTTAGCCAGCAAAGGCTTGCCCGAAGCAGTTCGCTCGCCCGAGATCACCCAGTTATTGCTGCCCTTACCTTCAACCAAGCCAGGCTCGCCTAAAAATGGGACGGCCAAACTGGCGTGACTGCTTGAAGATGCGCTGCCCGAAGTGCTCACCTTGCTGGAATACACCCCCAGCTCTTTGTATAACTTGGCCAAATCCACTGTGGTGGCGGGTGCTTCGCCAGGATAGCCGGGGTACAACTCCCACAAGCGTTGGGTATCCAGCACTTTGGCGACGCTTAAACGAGAGATTTCTTGGCCCCAGTTACCGCCTAAATCAAGTGCCATCATCAGCGCCCAACCCACGCTGTCGGCAGGCTCCCACGCCACGCCACTGCGGCCACCGGGCTTGGTGCCCAGCAGCAAGAACTCGGGCGACAAGGTTTGGTTGCCAGAAGCGTAAAACGCTTGAATGCCTTTGCTGTAGGCCTGCAAGGTGGCTTTCACATCTTCAGGGTAAGCGGCATATTGCTTTTGCGCCACTTGGTAAATGCCCAAGGTGCGCAGTAATTTGTCCACCGGCAAAGCAGCTTCGCCCAAAATCTCGGCCAATTCGCCATGCATGATGCGGCGATTGAACTCAAGTTGCCAACCGCGTTCTTGGGCATGGGTAAACCCCAGCGCAAACGCGGTGTCGGTCATGGAGTCTCCCTCGATGTGCACCACACCTGCACCATCGCGGGAAACTTTCACGCTGGATTTCAAGCCTGCGACGCGTAAAGTGCCCTCGTGCTGAGGTTGCGCTCTCATCAGGTACACACCGACAGCGCCGAGCACCACCAGCACCAAGGCCAACAAGCCCCCTGCCCCCCACAGAAAACGGGCCTTCATGCTTTGGTCGCCACCGGAAATTGCATGGCCTTGTATTCCAAGAACTCTTCCAAGCCATAGCGTCCGTTTTCACGGCCATTACCGGATTGTTTGTAGCCACCAAAAGGCGCGTTGCCGTTGAACGGCCCGCCATTGATGTCAACTTGCCCCGTGCGGATTTGTCTGGCCACCGCCACCGCATGGTCTTGGTCGACACTCCACACACCACCGCCCAAGCCGTAAATCGTGTCGTTGGCGATGTGAATCGCTTCCTCTTCGGTGTCATAGGTCAGGATGACCAGCACGGGACCGAAAATTTCTTCCCGGGCCAAGGTGTCGTTAGGTTTCACACGCAACACCGTGGGATGAACGAAATAGCCTTTGACAAACGCGGGTTTGTCGGGACCGCCTGCCACGAGTTCCGCGCCCTCCTCCAAACCTTGTCGGATAAAACCCAGCACGCGTTCGCGTTGCGATGCACTGACCAAGGGGCCTAAGCGGCTGTTTTCGTCCAAGCTGGCACCTAAGGTGAATTTGGCGATGGTGGCTTGCACCAAGGTTTTGACTTCGTCATATCGATTGGCCGGCACCAACATGCGGGTGTGGGCAGAACAGGTTTGACCGCTGTTGAGCAAACAAGCGCCAATCGTGCCTTTGACAGCGGCCGCCAAATCGGCGTCGGGCAAGATCACGCTGGCAGATTTGCCACCCAATTCCAGCGTGACACGCTTGACCGTAGCGGCGGCTAATTCAGCCACCCGTTTGCCCGCACGGGTAGAACCGGTAAAGCTCACCATGTCCACTTCCGGGTGGCTGGCCAGCACTTCGCCGACCACCGGCCCCAAGCCATTGACCAGGTTGAACACGCCTGCAGGCAGGCCTGCTGCATGGATGATGTCGGCCAAGATCATGGCGTTGACAGGGGCGATTTCGCTGGGCTTCAACACCACGGTGCAACCCGCTGCCAGCGCGGGTGCTACTTTTAAAGTGATTTGGTTGAGCGGGAAATTCCAAGGTGTGATGCAGCCGACCACGCCAATCGGTTCACGCACCACCAGCGAATTGCCCACCTGCTCTTGCCAATGAAAGGCACGGGCAGCTTTGGCGGCATTGCCCCAGTTGAAGATGGGGCCACCGACCTGAATCATCTTGGCCATCTTGATGGGCATGCCCACCTCGCGGGCAATCGCAGTGCCCATCTCTTCTGTGCGAGCTTTCAGGCCAGCAACGATTTTGTCTATATATACACAGCGCTCTTCCACACTGAGCGCAGACCATGCGGGGAAAGCTGCCCGTGCGGCCAACACGGCCTGGGTGGCTTCTTCTGCCGTGCCTTGGGGAACGGTCGCCATGACCTCTTCGGTGGTGGAGTCATGTACCTCAAACACCGCGGGGTTGTGGGCCTTGTGCCAAGCGCCGTTGATGTAGTGGCTGTCGTAAGTGGTCATGCAAACTCCGGTGTGTCAATAAGAAAAAATTAGATTGTAGGCAGGCGCTATGACAAAGCCTGCACCACTTCCTCGCCCAGCGCCAAACAGCTGGTCAACCCCGGCGACTCGATGCCAAACAGGTTCACCAAGCCAGGCAGACCATGCACAGCGGGACCTTGCACCACAAAGTCTGCTGCGGGTGAATCGGGTCCGACGATTTTCGGGCGGATACCTGCATATGCCGGTTGCAAGGCATTGTCTGGCAGGCCTGGCCAGTAGCGGCGTATCTCGTCGGCAAAGGGCGCGACACGTTCGGGGCGGACGGTGTAGTCGTCTGGCGCGTCTACCCATTCCACGTCAGGGCCAAATTTGGCTTGTTTGCCCATGTCCAAGGTCAGGTGAACGCCAAGGCCTGCTTCGCTGGGCAAGGGGTAAATCAGGTGAGAAAACGGCGATTTGCCTGTCAAAGAAAAGTAACTTCCCTTGGCGTAAAACGCTTTGGGCACATGCTGGGCAGCCAAGCCCTCAATACGTTGTGCCAACAAGGGCGCATCCAGTCCCGCACAGTTGACCAGCACAGGGGTCTGTAGACGGGTGCCGTCTTCGGTCACGACCTCCCAACCTTGACCTGTGGGATGGGCACTTTGCATACGGGTGTGCAAAACCACCATGCCGCCTGCGTTTTCCACATCAGCTTGCAAACTCAGCATCAGCGCATGGCTGTCGACCAAACCGGTGCGGGGTGAATAGAGGGCCGCTACACAAGACAGCGCCGGTTCCATGGCCAAAGCCTGTTCAGCGTCTAACCATGTCAAAGCCACACCGTTTGCTAAGGCCTTGGCCTGCAAGGTTTTCAAGGCTGGCAGTTGATCAGGAGAGGAAGCCACAATCAATTTGCCGCACAACCAAAACGGCAAACCACGCTCTTGCAAATAGGCGGTCAGCAAGGCGTGGCCTTTGACGCACAACTTGGCTTTCAAAGACCCAGCGGGGTAATAAATGCCAGCGTGCAAGACCTCGCTGTTGCGCGAACTGGTACCGGTACCGATGGCGTCTGCAGCTTCCAGCACCCACACGTTGGTGCCAGGCGACTGCAAAGCCAAAGCTCGGGCCACCGCCAAACCCACGACCCCAGCGCCTATGACGATGGCATCAGTGTCCATGGTGAGGGTGGGCCCACAACAAAAATGCTTCGCGGCCTTCACGCAGCAAGGTGACGGGTTTTCCGACCGGCAGGCACAGCTTGGTAGGCACATGGCCAAAAGGCAAACCGGTCAGCACCGGTGTTTTGAGCTGTGCGCGCAGCCAATCCACCACGGTTGGCAGCTTGAAACCTTTGTCGTGGGGCGTGAGCTTGTAGTCGGTGAAAGCCCCCAGCACGATGGCTTTTTGCTGCGCCAACACGCCTGCATGCAGCAATTGGGTCAGCATTCGCTCTAGGCGGTAAGGGTGTTCTGCCACGTCCTCCAAAAACAGCACACCACCTTGAACATCGGGGAAATAAGGCGTACCAACCAAGCTGCACAACACGCTCAAATTGCCACCCCACAAGGGGGCGTTTTCTGCCAGCAGGTTTTTCTTAGGCAAGTGTTCAAGGTCTTTGGCGGGCAGTTTCCAGCCAGCACCCTCGCCTCGCCCTTGGCTCATGTCCTCAAAACACGCCAAGGTGATGTCGTCCATGTCTGGGCGACCAAAGTCGGCACAAGCGTGGGGTCCCGCCCAGGTGCAGGCACCGGTCTTGGCCAGCAAAGCCAGTTGCAAAGCGGTGAAGTCGCTGTGACCCACCCATTGCGTACCGCTCTTAATGGAAGCTGCGATGGCTTTGTAGGGCAAGCGCTTCAAGGTACGCGTGAGGCCATAGCCACCCCGGGTGAGCATCACCACATCTGCGCCACTGGCCGCAGCACGAGACACCGCCAACACACGAGCGTCATCGTCGCCAGCAAAGCGTTGCTCGGTGCTCAAAGCGTCAGGGTCAAGCTCTACATCGTGGCCGAGTTGCTTCAAACGCTTAACGCCCAGTCGCAAAGCGGCCTTGTCACGCACCGCGCCAGAGGGGGAAATCAGGTAAATATGCATAGGGGGTTCAATGCTCAAAAGCCATCGCCATAAAAGCGCATAGTCTAGAGGGTGTCTGCCGCCAAAGCCTTGATGGACGCTTGGGCAATCACTTCGCCATGCTCTTGCACAAAATGACCCGCTTGAGGCAAGACCATCGGCTCTGGACAATGGCGAATGTGTTCACGCAAAGCCTGCATCACCTCCATACCCAAGACAGGGTCTTGCGCACCAACCGCCATGAAACTTTTACCCGTCCACTCGTGCTGCCAAAAGGTTTGGGCTTCACGCGAAATGTCTGCACCTTCGCTGTATTCGAACTCCGGCACCATGGGCGGGAAGGCTCGCAAAGCTGCTCGGTGACCTGCATCGGGAAATGGCACGTTGTAGGCAGCGCATTCGGCTTCAGACATATACGGATTGCCTCTGCCAAACAAGCGCCCCACATCAAACAGGGGTTTGTCAGCGCACATTTGACGCCAAGCTAAAAAACCTGTGCTCAAAGGTTGTTGTGCCGTCGCCAAGGTGGTGTTCATCAACAGCAAACCTTGGTAGCGCTCAGGTGCCGCCATGGGCAGGGTCAGGCCCAAGATGCCACCCCAGTCTTGCACCACCAAGTGGATGCCTTGCAAATCCAACGCGTCAACAAACTGCAGCAACACTTGACGGTGCCAGCCAAAACGGTGGGCGCTGTCTTTTTTGGGCTTGTCGCTCTTGCCAAAACCCGGCATATCAGGTGCCACCACACGGTGGCCAGCAGCCAAAAACACAGGGATCATTTTGCGGTAAAGGTAACTCCAGGCGGGGTTGCCATGCAAACACAGCCAAGTTACAGCTGCTTCCTTGGGGCCTTCGTCAAGGTAGTGCAGTCGCAGTCCGTTCAGACTGGGTAATTCGCTCAGGTAGTGGGGCTGCCAAGGGTAGTCAGGGATGTCTGCAAAGCAAGCATCGGGGGTGCGCAGGGCGTCATCGCGCAAAGGCGTGGGCGCATATTGTTTGTGCAGTGCTCTTTGGGCTTTGAAAAAATCTTGCAGCAATTGGCTAGCCTCGTCAGCCATGACACCGCCTTGATGGTGGGTGTGGTGGTTCAACTGGGGGTTGGCAAACAAATCCACCACCGAGCCAGCAGCACCTGTCTTGGGTTCTGTAGCGCCCCACACCACCCGCTTTAGCCTTGAATGCATCATGGCACCCACGCACATGGCACAAGGCTCCAAGGTCACATACAAACTGCAGTC
>JAIXYA010000209.1 GCA_027490485.1 Comamonadaceae bacterium | reverse complement strand
TTTGAAGGTCAGCAAAGGTTTATTAATTTACCGTTATGCCTCGGATCAAGTGATACAAGGCTTAAAAAATGCGGGACTGCTTTTGCGTCGTGAGCCGGTGTCTGACAGCGATCTCAGTGACATCATGCAATCGGTGTTGTTTGTGGACCCGTCTCGGCATGTTTCGCAACTGTCGGGCAAAACCATTCCTGCGCGACGTTATTCCGATCAGGTGCTGCGGCGAGTCGCTGCTATCCCAACCCAAGTGCTGTGCGAGTGCCCTCGCCATGTGGCAGAGTTGATTGAACAGCTCAGCAGTTTTGAAAAATACAGCAGCGAATGTTTGAACAGCTCTGTCAATGATGCCAAGCTACACGCCTATCTGGCTGCTGTCTCTGGCACGGCTCGGGCTTTGTTTGAGGAAGCTTTGCAAAGGGTTGCGCAGCAAGAGGGGATAGACTTGTCAGAGTGACTCCTATGAACCGCGTTCTCAATTTCAGTTCCGGCCCAGCCAGTTTGCCAGAGGCCGTTTTGCGACAAGCTGCCAGCGAAATGCTCGATTGGCAGGGAAGCGGCATGTCCGTCATGGAGATGAGCCACCGTGGACCTGAATTCACCCACATCTTGGCTCAAACCCAGTCGCTCTTGAAAAGCCTGTTAGCGATTCCTGACAATTACTGCGTGTTGTTGTTGCAAGGTGGGGCCATTGCAGAAAACGCGATCGTACCCATGAACCTGATCGGTACAACAGGACAGGCCGACTATGTGGTCAGTGGCAATTGGTCGGACAAGTCCATGCAAGAGGCCGCACGTTATGGCCGTGTTCATCTGGCAGCCAGTTCTGAGGCCCAAGGCTTCACCTGTATGCCAGAGCTTGCCTCATGGCAGTTGTCAGAAAAAGCAGCCTATGTGCATTTTTGTAGTAATGAAACCATAGGCGGCGTGGAGTGCCATTGGACGCCCAGCACGGGAGACGTGCCTTTGGTTGCTGACATGTCTTCCAACATCATGTCGCGGCCTTTGGATGTGTCGCGTTATGGATTGATTTATGCGGGTGCGCAAAAGAACATGGGGCCTTCAGGCGTGACCTTGGTGATTGTTCGCCGTGACTTGATGGGCCATGCACTGGCGTCAACGCCCTCAGCCTTCAACTACCAATTGCAAGCGGACAACGAGTCCATGTACAACACGCCGCCCACCTACGCCATCTACATCATGGGCTTGGTTTTGCAGCATATCCATGACGAAGGTGGGTTGCCTGCCATGGCAGAGCGCAACCTTGCGAAGTCGCAGTTGCTCTATGACTATTTAGACCACAGCCGCTTCTTTAGCAACCGTGTGCGCCCTGCAGACCGCTCTCGCATGAACGTGACGTTCTATTTACGCGACGAAGCCTTGAACACGGCCTTTCTCGAAGCTGCTCAGTCGCAAGGCATGGTGCAACTGCGTGGTCACCGTATCGCTGGTGGCATGCGAGCGTCCATCTACAACGCTATGCCGATTTCAGCGGTACAAAAATTGCGCGACTTTATGTTCGCGTTTGAAAAAAATCATGCTTGAGCCAACGCTACCCGCGCTGCTTTGACAATGTGTTGCGCATCCACTTGGAAAAAATGTCTTAATTCCGCGCGGGTGTCGCTTCTGCCAAACCCATCGGTGCCCAATGTCATATAGCGCCTGCTGGGTGGCAAGTAGGCTCGCACACTTTCAGCGACTGCCCTGACGTAGTCGGTGGCAGCAATCACAGGCCCCTGTGTGTTGCTCAGTTGTGTGGTGACAAACGGTGTGAGGGTTTTGCCGTCATTCATGGCCGCTTGCTCGCAAGCTTGGCCATTTCGGGCCAGTTCACTCCAACTCGTCACGCTGAATACCTGCGACGCAATGCCTTCTTTTGCCAACAAATCGGCAGCTTGCATCACCTCTCGCAAAATAGCGCCAGAGCCCAAAAGCGTCACTTCGGCTTTGGCTTTGGGCAGCGCTGAGCGGTTATCAGCTAGCAGGTACATGCCTTGCAATATCTCCGCTTCAGTGCCGGTTTTCAGGTCAGGCTGGGCATAGTTTTCGTTCATCAGGGTGATGTAATAAAACACATCTTTTTGTTCGACCATCATCTCTCGCATGCCTTGGTCGACGATGACCGCCATCTCGCAAGCGAAGGCCGGGTCATAAGCTTTGCAATTGGGGATGGTGGCCGCCACCAAATGGCTGCTGCCGTCTTGGTGCTGCAAACCTTCGCCCCCTAAGGTGGTGCGTCCTGAAGTGGCTCCCAGCAAAAAGCCTCTGGCGCGTTGGTCTGCGGCGGCCCATATCGCGTCACCGACACGTTGGAAACCGAACATGGAGTAGTAAATGTAGAAGGGCAGCATGGCCAAGCCATGAACGCTGTAGCTGGTAGCCGCAGCTGTCCAACTGGCAATCGCACCAGCTTCGCTGATGCCTTCTTCCAAAATCTGACCGTCCATGGCTTCGCGGTAACTCAGCACCGAGCCAATGTCTTCGGGTTCGTACTTTTGCCCCACACTGGAATAAATCCCCACCTGTTTGAACAGATTGGCCATGCCAAAGGTACGCGCTTCATCCGCCACGATAGGAACGATGCGTGCGCCGAGTTGCGGGTCCTTCATGAGATTGCCCAGCAAGCGCACAAAGGCCATGGTGG
>JAIXYA010000252.1 GCA_027490485.1 Comamonadaceae bacterium | reverse complement strand
GGCTAGGCTGTGGCTTTTTGTCTGTTTGAATCTATGGCTTCACGCTGCAGGTGCTGTCACGGTCACGGATGATAGGCAAGTGGCTGTGACATTCACCCAAGCGCCCAAGCGTATCGTCACCTTGCAGCCTTCCTTGGCCGAAACAGTGTGTGTCTTGGGTGCGTGTGATCGTTTGGTGGGTACCGACAAACACGCCAACTGGCCAGCCTCTGTGAAGGCCTTGCCCAAGCTCGGAGGTTTGGACGACACGCAGTTAGAAGCTTTGGTGCGTTTAAAGCCCGATGTGGTATTGCTGGCAAAGTCTGCTCGCATCATCGCAAGGCTTGAGGCCTTGGGCATTCCGGTGCTGGCGCTAGAACCACAAACCCATGCAGATGTGCACCGTGTGTTGCAAACAGTGGCTGTGGCGCTGCATCTGCCCAATGCGCAGAACCAAGCTGATGCTGTATGGCAAAACATTCAGCGACAGGTTAGCCAAGCGAAATTGAATATTCCCGTACAGGCCATCAACGCCACGGTTTACCTTGAGGCCAGCACAGGCGGGTACGCAGCAGGTGAAGTCTCTTTCATTGGCGAAATCATGCGTCAACTGGGTTTGAAAAACATTGTCACGTCCAGCATGGGTGCATTCCCAAAGCTCAACCCAGAGTTTGTGGTGCGAGCCAACCCACAGTGGGTTGTGTTGGCGCAGCCCATGGCGACACATCTTTCGCAGCGCCCAGGTTGGTCAACCATCGCTGCTATCAAGAACAAACGTGTCTGTGCTTTTCCCTCAGCGCAAGCCGATATTTTGGTGCGCCCCGGGCCGCGTTTGGGTGAAGCTGCACAACTCATCAGTGACTGTGTTCAACGCAGTTTCCCCGCATGAAATCTTCCCGCGCTGTAGTTCTCACTTGGTCGCTGCTTTCATTTTCATTGCTTGCGATGGCCATGGGCTTGATGACTGGCAGCCATGGATGGGAGTGGGGTGTTTCTTGGCAAGACCCAATCGTTCAAGACATTCGCCTGCCTAGAACACTGGGCGCTTGGCTGGCCGGTGCTTTGCTGGGTTTGTCTGGTGCTTTGGCTCAGGGCTTGTTTCGCAATCCCTTGGCTGACCCGTATTTGCTGGGAAGCGCCTCTGGCGCATCCTTGGGCGTCGCGATAGCTTTGGCTCTGGGACTATGGGGTTATGCCGAGGCGGGGCAGTTTTCCTATGCCATGCAGTGGTGGTTTCGTTTGGGGCTGACGGGCATGGCTTTTATCGGCGCTTGGGTGGCTGTGCTGCTGACCTTGATGCTGGCTCGCGGTGCAGAGCAAACCTTGCGATTGCTTTTGGCGGGGGTTGTGGTGGGTGTGGTGCTGGGGGCTTTCACCTCTTTGGTGACCTTGGCTTTTCCTCAAACATTGCCAGCGATGCAATCGTTTTTATTGGGCAACACCACCATGCTGAGTGGCCAAGCCTGCATGATGCTGGCAGCTGTCTGGCTGCTGTGTTTGGTCTTGTCCTGTTTGCTCAGTCCACTGCTGGACGGTTTGCGCTTAGGCGAGGCTACGGCCCAAAGTCTGGGGCTGCAAGTCAAGCCTTTGCGGATATTGCTTTTGGCGGTCATGGGTTTGGCCACCGCTACTGCCGTGGCACAAACTGGCTTGATTGCCTTTGTTGGTTTGGTCGCCCCCCATTTGGTGAGATCGCGGCTTCAAGGCTGCTATGCCTCCTTGTTGCTGCTGTCTTCATTGATGGGCGGCGCATTACTGACCACAGCGGATGTCTTGGCCCGAGGTTTGTGGGCGCCGCAAGAGCTGCCAGTGGGTGTGCTGACCGGTGTCTTGGGTGGCGGTTATTTGCTTTGGCGTCTGCATTCACCTTCTGCGAAGGCCATGTGATGAATACCTTGGCAATAGCAACAAAACACTTGCATGTCAGCATGGACAAAACGCCTGTGCTGCATTCCTTGGATCTGTCTATTGAGGCGGGTCGATGGACCTGTGTTGTAGGGCCCAATGGTGCGGGCAAATCCACCTTGCTCAAAGCGCTGGCAGGCTTGATTTCCAGCCAGGGGCAATTGCTGGTGCTTGGGCAACCCTTGCTAGAGATGTCTGACAAAGACCGAGCCAAGCGCATGGCTTGGCTGGGTCAACAAGAGTCTGGCGCGGACGATTTGTCTGTGCGAGATGTGCTGATGCTGGGTCGCTTGCCGCACCAGTCGCTTTGGGCAGGGGCAAGTTCGCAAGACCAGTCCATCGTTCAAGCTTGGATTGATCGCCTGCAACTGAGCCATTTGCAAGACCGAAGTCTGCTGCAGCTTTCAGGCGGAGAGCGCCAAAGGGTGCTGCTTGGCAGGGCCTTGGCGGTGCAAGCGCCTATTTTGTTGATGGATGAACCGATTGCCAATGTGGACATACCTCACCAGTCTGATTGGCTGCAAACCGTCAAGCAACTGACCCAGCAGCAAACCACGGTGGTCAGCGTGTTGCATGACCTGAATTTGGCCATGCGAGCCGACCAAGTGGTCTTGCTGCACCAAGGTCGCTTGGTGATTCAGGCCACCCCTAACGATCCTCTTTTGCACCAAGCATTGATCGAGGTTTTTGAGGGTCGAATGTCGATTCAGCGGGTGGCTGATCAGTGGGTGGTCCTGCCGATGTAGGGGGCTTTCATGCTTTGCTAAGCTTGCGCTACTTTAGGAAGCAATGCCATGACCACTTTGAATACCCAAGCCAATTTTCATGACAGCGGCTCTGCTGTGCGCGGTGACTTCGAACCTGGCGACGCTTTTTACGAAGCCTTGATGGATGCCCACCAAGGCTTGAGCGAAGACCAAAGCCATTTATTGAATGCGCGGTTGATACTGGTGATGGCCAACCATATCGGCGATTTAGAAGTTCTTAAACAAGCGATCCAATTGGCCAAAGACCATTTAGACGAATAGCGCTAATTGGGTTGTGGTGTTTTGGGTTTGAAGCTGCAATACGACGCCACCTGACATTGCCAACACAGCGGCTTTCGGGCTTGGCACACATAGCGGCCATGCAATATCAACCAATGGTGGGCATCGACCAAGTACGCAGCCGGAATGCGTTTGAGTAAACCCATTTCCACCTCGTAAGGTGTACTTCCAGGGGCTAAGCCAGTGCGGTTGCCCATGCGAAAAATATGCGTGTCCACCGCCATCGTGGGTTCACAAAAAGCCACGTTAAGAACCACATTGGCGGTTTTACGGCCCACACCTGGCAAGGCTTCCAAGGCCTCTCGATTCCGCGGAACTTCACCCCCATGCAAGTCCACCAACATCTGACAGGTTTGCATCAAGTGTTTGGCCTTGCTTCGGAAAAGCCCGATGGTTTTGATGTAATTCTCTAAACCTTCAAGCCCCAAAGACAATATTTTCCGC
>JAIXYA010000261.1 GCA_027490485.1 Comamonadaceae bacterium | reverse complement strand
CACATGGTCGCGCAATATCTTGGCAATTTGCTTGGCCTCGTCCCCTGTGGGGCGTGAACGCTTGAGCACCACAAAGGCACAAATCGCTTCACCCGTGGTGTCATCTGGACGGCCCACCACAGCGGCTTCGGCCACCAAATCGGTGCAACTCACCAAGGCCGATTCAATCTCCATGGTACCCATGCGGTGCCCTGACACATTGAGCACATCGTCAATACGTCCTGTGATGGTGAAGTAGCCGGTCTTGGCGTCGCGGATCGCACCGTCGCCTGCCAAGTAGTACTTGCCTTGGAAGTCATCGGGGTAGTAGCTTTTCTTGAAACGCTCGGGATCGCCCCAAATCGTGCGAATCATCGAGGGCCAAGGTTTTTTCACCACCAAAATGCCTGCTTGTCCGTTAGGCACATCTTTACCGGTTTCGTCCACGATGGCGGCTTGAATGCCTGGGAAGGGCAAAGTGCAAGAACCTGGCACCATGGGCGTGGCACCGGGCAAGGGCGTGATCATGTGGCCGCCGGTTTCGGTTTGCCAGAAGGTGTCCACAATGGGGCAACGCGTACCGCCCACATGCTGGTAGTACCACTCCCAAGCCGCAGGGTTGATGGGTTCGCCCACTGAGCCCAGTAAACGCAAGCTGCTGAGGTCATAGCGGTCGGGGTGTACCTCTGCCGTGCCTTCAGCCGCCTTGATGAGCGAGCGAATAGCAGTAGGTGCGGTGTAAAAAATGCTGACCTTGTGGTCTTGAATCATCTTCCAAAAACGACCGGCGTCGGGGAAGGTAGGCACACCTTCAAAGACGATTTGCGTGCCGCCCAAGGCCAAGGGGCCATAGCTGATATAGGTGTGGCCGGTCACCCAGCCGATGTCTGCGGTACACCAAAACACATCATGAGGTTTCAAGTCAAAGGTCCACTCGGTGGTGAGTGCGGCGTGCATCAGGTAGCCGCCAGTGCTGTGCTGAACACCTTTAGGCTTGCCGGTCGACCCCGAGGTATAGAGCAAAAACAGTGGATGCTCAGCCTCAACCCACACCGGTTCGAAAGTGGTAGCGGCTTTATCCGCCACATCTGACATCCACAGGTCACGCCCTGACATCATGGCCACATCGGCACCGGTGCGTTTGACCACCAACACATGCTTGATGCTGTCGCAGCCCCCCAAGCTCAGCGCCTCGTCGACGATGGCTTTCAAGGGAAGATGCTTGCCGCCACGCACTTGTTGGTCTGCAGTGATGACCATCTTGGCGCCGGTGTCCTCGATGCGGTCGCGCAAGCTTTGCGCCGAGAAGCCGCCAAACACCACCGAGTGGGTGGCACCTATGCGAGCACAAGCCTGCATGGCAGCGACGCCCTCGATGGACATCGATATGTAAATGATGACCCGGTCGCCTTTTTGGATGCCCAAGTCCTTCATCGCATTGGCGATTTGACAGGTGCGAGCCAGCAGTTGCGTGTAAGTGGCACGGGTGACTTCGCCACCGTCAGCTTCAAAAATGATGGCGGTCTTGTCACCCAAGCCCTTGTCCACATGGCGGTCTAGGCAGTTATAAGAAGCGTTCAAGGTGCCGTCTTCAAACCACTTGAAAAACGGGGCTTGGCTGTCGTTCAAAGTTTGGGTAAAAGGTTTGTTCCAGCTGAGCAAACGATTGGCTTGGCTTGCCCAGAAACCGGTGTAATCATCCTCTGCGTGTTTGCACAAGGCGTGGTAAGCGTCCATGCCGGCCACAGTGGCTTGCTCGACAAACGATGCGGGGGGATGGTGAATGATGTGGTCGAACTGGCTCATACTTGTCTCCTGAAGTGGGGTGGCCGCTGAACGGCTCTGGGCTGGATTAGGCGTAACTTTCGCGGCAGGCTCTTACAAGGCACTGACTGGCATGAAGCTTACGTGTCGGGTTTTCAGCCTGTCGCCATCATTGCCTAGAATCAACCCAAAGGGCAATTTGCCCACAAGCACCAGGAACCACGATGCAAGCCTCACCCCCCCCACAGCCCACCAATCTGTCTCGTTTCATTTTTGCCACCCGTTGGCTGCAACTGCCGCTTTACCTAGGTTTGATTGCCGCCCAAGGCGTTTATGTGTACCACTTTTGGGTAGAGTTGGTGCATTTACTAGAGGCTGTGTTTGGCAGCCAAACCGCTTTGCAAGCCCTGGTCACCAGCATTGGGTACAAATCCGAAGGCGTGCCTACCAAGCTGACCGAGGCCATCATCATGCTGGTCATTTTGGGCTTGATTGATGTGGTGATGATCTCCAACTTGCTCATCATGGTGATTGTGGGTGGCTATGAAACCTTTGTTTCGCGCATGTACCTTGAGCAACACCCCGACCAACCCGAATGGCTCAGCCATGTGAATGCGTCTGTGCTGAAAGTGAAATTGGCCATGGCCATCATCGGTATCTCGTCCATCCACCTGCTGAAAACCTTCATTAACGCCGCCAACTACGATGAAAAAGTGCTTATTTGGCAAACCATTATTCATATTGCCTTCTTGCTCAGCGCGATAGCCATTGCCTATACAGACAAACTCTTGAACCAAACCCGCGTCATTGGGAATGAAGCCGATGCACATCACTGAGCCACGCCAAGACACCATGACCACCATCACCCAAAGCGACTTGATTGAGTCCGTCGCCGCTGCACTGCAATACATCAGCTACTACCACCCCGCTGACTACATCGCGCACTTGGCCCGTGCCTATGAGCGTGAACAAAGCCCTGCCGCCAAAGACGCCATCGCGCAAATCCTCACCAACAGCAAGATGAGCGCCACGGGACACCGTCCGATTTGCCAAGACACCGGCATCGTGAATGTGTTTTTGAAAGTGGGCATGGGTGTGCGGTTCGAGGGCTTTGCAGGTGGTCTGGACGACGCCATCAACGAAGGTGTGCGCCGCGCCTACAACCACCCCGACAACCGCTTGCGTGCCAGCGTGGTCTCAGACCCGCAATTCGCCCGCAAAAACACCGGCGACAACACGCCTGCGGTCATCTTCACCGAACTGGTACCGGGCAACACCTTGGAAGTGACCGTGGCCGCCAAGGGCGGCGGCAGCGAAAACAAAAGCAAGATGGT
>JAIXYA010000122.1 GCA_027490485.1 Comamonadaceae bacterium | reverse complement strand
GGCATCTACTTAAGTACCCGACTTGGTTTTGAGCTGCCCCAAAGCTTGGAAGACGCTTTATCGCGCGGCATGCCGCTGGGGTTTGTGGTGCAAGCCGATGTGATGCGCGAGCGTTGGTACTGGTCGGATAAATTGGTCAGCCGCACAGAACGTTTTGTACGATTGAGCTATCAACCGTTGTCCAAGCGTTGGCGTGTTTATGTGTCTGCACAGCCGATTCAATCCACGGGATTGGGTGTGAGTTTGGGGCAAAGTTTTGAAAGTTTGTCAGAGGCTTTGCAAAGCATTCAACGCATTGCTCGCTGGCGTGTAGCGGATACATCAGTGATTGATATTGCTAGCAAGCAGCGTTTGGAGTTTCGATTCAAGCTTGACCTCAGCCAACTGCCCCAGCCTTTGCAGTTTGGCGTATTGGGTGGTGGCTCAGGCTTGGAATACACCCAAAGTTTGAAGCTACAGGAAGACAGTTTTAAATGAAGTCAGCAGCACCAGCAGCCGGATTACGGCATCGCGGTTGGTGGTTGGTGGTGGGTCTGACGATACTGGTGTCCATGGCGCTGGTCTTGTTGTTCTTGCTGACACAAGCCACCCAGCGTTGGGAAGCTTACGAACAAAACTTCGGCCTCTTGTTTGGCTTGAACATGGTGTTCGCCGCTTTGTTGTTGGCGGTGATTGCTTGGTTTGGTGTGCGCTTGTTCTATCGCTTGCGGCAAGGCAAGTTTGGCAGTCGCTTGCTGGTTAAGTTGGCGAGTATCTTTGCCTTGGTCGGGATCTTGCCTGGCCTGTTGATCTATGCGGTGTCTTACCAATTTGTGACCCGATCAATCGAGGTGTGGTTTGATACCAAGGTGGAAGTAGCGCTGGACGCCGGTTTGAATTTAAGCCGCTCCACCTTAGAGAGCTTGTCCAATGAATTGGCAGCAAGTGTGCGCAGCGCCAGCCAAGAAGTGGCAAGTACCACTGACTCGTCTTTGCCTTTGGTGCTGGAAAAAATTCGCAGTCAACTTGACGCCAGCGAAGTCACTTTGTGGGAAAGCACGGGCAAGATCTTGGCTAGCGCCAGTCAAGAACGCTACCAACTGCAACCCGAACGACCCACACCTGCCGAGTGGCGTCAGGTGCGAAGCCAGGGCATCAGCTGGCGCAGCGAGGGCTTGGACGACAACTTTGCCCAAGCTGAAGCCCAGCCGCGCATCACACTGTTGCTACAAATTGCTGGCACAGGGTTTCAGCTAGATGGGCAAGGCCGCGTGTTGCAAGTGGTCAAAAAATTGCCCCCTGTGCTGGTCGCCAATGCCATGGCGGTTCTTGACGCGAACAGACAATACCAAGAGCGGGCATTGGCCCGCGACGGTTTGAAACGCATGTACATAGGCACCCTGACCTTGAGTTTGTTTTTGGCGGTGTTTGGTGCGGTGTTGTTGGCGGTGCTGCTGGGCAATCAACTTGCCCGACCTTTGTTGCTGCTGGCCGAAGGTGTACGCGATGTTGCGGCGGGTGATTTAAGTCCGCGAGCTGTGTTGCAAGGCAAAGACGAGTTGGATGGATTGACCCGCGCCTTCGCGCAGATGACCGAGCAACTGGCGCAGGCGCGCAGGTCGGTAGAAAACAGCATGGCACAAGTCAACTTGGCCCGCAGCCATTTGCAAACCATGCTCGACAACCTTACCGCAGGCGTGGTGTTGCTCGATACACAAGGGCATATTTTGTCGATCAACCCAGGAGCCACACGCATTTTGCAATTGCCATTGGCAGTGCATCTAGGCAAAGCCCTGACTGACATTGAGGGGTTGCAGGTATTTGGCCGGCAAGTCATGGAACAGTTCCATGAGTTTGCGTCTGAGCAGCAACAACGCAGCCTTGACCATTGGCAGCAATCGTTTGAAATCGACACCAAAACCCAACAAACTTTTGTGGAGTTTGGTCCGGAGCGGCAACTGCACACCACCTTGGTGGCACGAGGCGCCGTGCTGCCTCAAGGCGAGTGGCTCTTGGTGTTTGATGACATCACAGAAATCGTGTCTGCCCAACGCACACAGGCGTGGTCTGAGGTGGCGCGAAGGCTAGCCCATGAGATTAAGAACCCTCTGACACCTATTCAACTTTCTGCAGAGCGGCTTGAGATGAAATTGGCCGCTAAGTTAGAGGGTACAGATCAGGCCTTGCTGCATAAATCGGTGAAAACCATCGTGGATCAGGTTGATGCTTTGCAACGATTGGTCAACGAGTTTCGCGATTTCGGCCGCCTGCCGCAAGCGCGTTTGCAAGCCTTGGATTTGAACCATTTATTGCAAGAGATGATGCCACTGTACGACAACGACAATGCCTTGGTACCGGTGAGCTGGCATCTGCGTCATGACTTACCGCTGGTGTCAGGCGACGCAGCCCAGTTACGACAGGTGGTGCATAACTTGATTCAAAATGCACAAGATGCCAGTGCGCAAAGTACTCAGCCTATGGTTCACGTCTGGACCGAACAAGCCACATCCAGCCAGCGGGTACGTTTACGCATCGTGGACAATGGCAGCGGGTTCAGCGAGTCGGTGTTGCAACGTGCCTTTGAGCCCTATGTCACCACCAAAGCCGGTGGCACAGGTCTGGGTTTGGCGGTTGTGAAGAAAATTGCCGATGAACACCAAGCCCGTATCGAGATAAAAAACCGGCTCGAGGGAGACGAAACCGTCGGTGCTCAAGTCTCGTTATCATTTCGGATCGCAAACCCTGCAAGCTAACCTGACCTGATAAGCAATATGGCAACAATTTTGGTGGTTGACGACGAACTCGGCATACGCGACTTGCTGTTTGAAATTT
>JAIXYA010000295.1 GCA_027490485.1 Comamonadaceae bacterium | reverse complement strand
GTGCCAATTGGCTGCGAATACGCTCGAACGTATTGCGGATGGGGGTGTTTTAAGAAGGAACGTAAGCACCGCTGCCTATGGACTCGGTGCTCTGTAATGTGTTGTCTGGATGTGACTTGTTCATTGGGGTCATGGGTTAACAATCTTGGCGTTTTTAACGCTCTAGGATGGGCCACGGATGACAAATCACAGCAAAATATTTTGAAACGCTCACATTTTAGAATACCCCGGCTCACTATGCAATCTTTAGGACTAATTTATTGCCGCCTACTCACCAGTTTGGTGACTAGAGGTTGTGGCCAAACTAGGGGTTTCCATGTTTTGAGGAAACTAGGGTTTTGGACGGGGTTTGGTGAGGTCAGCCGTTGACTTGACTTGATTAACTTCATGCTGGGTCATTTGGCCCATGAATTGTCCGCCGCGTTCAATCTCAATTTCCGCATAATCAAGTTTGCCCGACACCGAACCGTCGCGGTGAATCATGATGTGCTGATGGCAAACAACATGCTGGGCCAAAACGCCATGGACATCGATGGTGTGCGCGTCAATGCTTCCTGACACACTGCCCTGTGTACCGATATGCAAATCATGCACAGTGATTTCGCCAGAAACAATGCCATTGACCGTGGCCCGCCCAGGTGCGGAAATGCTGCCAACAAAGGTGACGCCTTCTCCGATGATCAGACTGCTTGCAGATGGAGTTGTTTCAGCCATTTCATACCTTTGGGTTAATAAAATAGAAATTTTTCATGCTTAAAAATGATTCTAATTACAAAATCCCTCTTGATCAGCAATAGCCCAAGAAAAAGACAGTTTTTTGTTTTATTTTGAATGCTAAATAATACACATTAGATTTCTCCGGCAATACTTGAGTTGCCCTGGCCTCAAGTCAATGCGCTTCAAACCGATTAAAGTGGAACAAGTTTTGCTAGCAAACTCTCGTAACTATTGGATTTTTTGACAAATGAACACCAAAGGGATGACCAAATACCTGATCATGGTGATATTGATGACTTCTATCAATATCCCTTTGTTCATCTATTCCCGTTCCTTTTTGAAGTCTGAGCACGCTGGTGTGGAAACCATTGACATGCATGGCGCACCTTCCCAGAGCCCTGCACAGGCACTGTCTGATGAAACATCCACCAACCCAGAAGACAAGCCTACTCTGCAAGAAGCCCCCGCTGCTGATTCTGCGGCCATGGGTGAAACGCCTTCAGTCAGAACCGAGCCCGCACCTTTGGCAAATTTGTACCGCCCACCACTTCTAGGAAAATGCAAAAAACTGTTTGAAAGCTTCATGCGCGAAAACGACCCAGCCAAGCCCTTCCGTGCTTTTGTTTACAGCTTTGATGGTGAAACCGCTTACTGTGCAGGCGCTGTCACTGACAAAAGCCAAGAGAAAGCCGAAGAAATTGCAAGGAAAGACTGTGAAGAAAACCAAGCCAGCACCGGCAAGTATTCACCTTGCCGAATTTACACATCAAAAGAAACTAACTAGGTAAAGCTATGGATTGCGTTGCATGTGGAAAACCTATCTCAATCACCGCCAAGTTTTGCGGCAAGTGCGGTGCGCCTGTCAAACGCGTCGCCAAGCCAGCTGAGGCCCCCTTGGTCAATGAAGCTTCTGCCGAACCTACTGAGACAACCGTTGAAGCCACGGCTGTTGATGAAATGAGCTTCACACTCAGTCCGCCTGAACACATGGCGGATATGCGTGACATCGATCTTGAGTTGCCACCTAAAGCCAGCGAAGTCGCACCATCGCCTCCTGCTGAATCGACAGCAGAAATTACGCCTGAGCCCATCGTTAGCCCAGTGATCAATACCCGTGTACCTACCCCCGCCCCCAAAGATACGGCTCCAAACATTGAACCCGACAGGCTCAAAGCGCTTGAACAAACCCAACAAGAGATCAAGAAAACACTCGAAAAACATTCCCTGTTGCTGGACTTCATATCGCTCACCTCGCAGCAACAAAACCATCAGCAAACCCAACCCGACCCTCTAGAGCCTTTGGTAAGTCAAGTCGCGCAGCAACAAACCAGCTTGCAAAGTCAACTCACCCAATTGGCTGCACTGCTTTCTCAGAGTGAAGCGCAACAGCATTCTCAACGTATGCCAGAAGAGTTCAAGCTTCAACTTGAAAAACAAAAAATCGAAATCCATAAACTGTTAGCGCAAAGCATGGCGCAAAACAATGAAAGTCTCAAAGACGATCAACATGAGGTCATTGAGCACCTTGAAAAACGTGTTGACGCTTACCACCAAGCGGCGCAACAAAGTTTGGAAAAAAACATGGGGGCCTTGGCTGCAGGCATGAGCGAGCTGAAAGCCCAGCTTCAAGCTGTACAGAAAAAAACAGCCGAGAAAACTTCCGTCAGGTCCAGCTCCTCGTCAGACAGTGACAACGATAGCGGCAGCTTCATGATTTTTGTCATTGGGCTTTTGTGCGGTTTGACCGTAGTGCTGAGTTCATTGGCCATCTACAACTTCTTGTCGCATGAACCCGCCAAAACAGATGCAGTGGCCAAGCATGACAGCGCTGCGCATGGCGCCACCCCTACCGACTCGCAGGGTGAACAAGCTGCAGACAAGCACAGTGCTGATGTAAAGCATGACTCTCCTGCCAAAGACAAACCTCATTGATGCACGCAAATTCTGAAAGCGCCCCATGATTTGCACCAGTTGCTACTTCATCAACCCTAGCGAAAATGTTTTTTGCCAAAACTGCGGTTCGCAACTGCCGCATGTGCAAAACGAAAAACCCAATATTTCGCCGCTCATCTTGGCCAACACCCTGGACAACAGTTCGCTGCTGATCTCGCGTGGGCCTTGGGAGATGCGTCTGGATTTATCCACTCCGTTTTTGCTCGTGGCTTTGGCCATCTTTCTCTTCACGGGCAATGCACTTTACGCATGGGTGGCGGTGGGACTTGGCCTGGCCTTTGCCTTTTATAAAACCCACGATACACAGCAAATTATTAAGCAAAGCATTCCGGTTGAGCTCATCAACAAAACCATCATTGCCTATGGCCCTGCCAACACGTCCAATCGCTTCACACTGCCCACAGGCGTTTTGTATTTGCTGTCAGACGGCTTGTATTTCAAATCTTTTGACAGCAATGAAGACATCTCTTTTATCCATATCGAGATTTCTTTCACCGCAAGCGCTATGCGCATCAAAGGCTTGTCGTTGTTTGCCAACTGGCATGAAATTCAAATGAACAATGGCATGAACGAAAAATTCACCTTCACGGTTCAAAATGGCGGCGAATGGATGCTGCTGATGAAGGTGCTGCGTTCTGAGATGAAGAAAAAATCTTCCTAAGCTCGAGCTTAAACCGCAAACATTTCTTGCATTTCCATTCTGATGCGGTAAGCGGGTAAGGTGGTGTCCATGGCCACGTCGTCCCAGCAAAGGGATTGGCCTTTTTTCACTGCACGCACCAATTTCACTTGATGCGCCAACCCCAAGGGCAATCCGCCCATCTTGGAAGAGGTCTTAGCGGGCAATAACTTGCCCCACACGGTGTAGCCGCCCTCACCATCCAAGGTCTCCCCTGCTTGCAAATCACGCTTGGCGGTGGCGACCACGTCCGCATTCCAGCTTTGCGCCACACCCGTAGGTTCACCACGCAAGGCCACACTGGCTACCGACATGCCAACTTCCAGGCCAATCAAATGCCAGCGCTTGTACAAAGTGAAATAGCGTCCTGTGGGGTCTGTGTGGGCGTTGTACTCTTCAAAACAATGCTTGATGTAGTCGGTTTCAGCTTCTACCGTGACCCAAACACCCATGCGAATGTCGTAAGGAATAACTCGGCCATTGGCCTCTAAGGAAGAGATCACTTCCACCATGCCTTTTTGCTCAAGCACCCCACCCTCGCTGATGGGTCGGGTGACAAAGGGAATGTCTTCCACGCTGGCAGGCGGGTAAAGCAGTCCGTTGCTGGGCACACTTAAACCGGTGGCATTGGCCACGGCTGTGCTTTCGATGGAGGGCTTGGAGCCATCTAAAAAGCTGTTGAACATCTTGGGGTTTAAACCACCGCGACTGGCTTGCTCTGGGGTTAAGCCATAGTTGCCCCATACCGTGTCGGGTGTGGATTCCGAAAAATGTGGCAACCACTTGTGACCACGACCCGCCGCTACCACTGGAAAACCGCAGGTACGCGCCCAATCCACCAAATCACAAATTAAGGCAGGTTGATCGCCAAACGCCAAGGAATACACCACACCAGCAAGGGCCGCTTTTCTTGCAAGCAAAGGGCCACAAAACGCATCGGCTTCCACCGTGACATTGACCACATGCTTGCCATGATCGAACGCAACAAGGCAATGCTCGACCGCTGCAATGGGGTTGCCGGTGCATTCAACCACCACATCGATACGGGGGTCACTCACCAGCGAGCGCCAGTCTTCCGTGAGGAAAGTCTGTCTTTGCTTGAAGGCCTCGTCCAAGGACTTGGCCTGCGATTGATGCTCGGGCCAACCTACACGGGCCAAATTGGTTTTGGCACTCGCCAGGGATAAATCTGCAATGCCTGCCAAATGCACGCCCGGCGTACGCGGAACTTGGGCCAAGTACATGGCGCCAAATTTGCCAGCACCAATCAGCGCAACGCGTATGGGATGGTTGTCTCGTTCACGCTGCTGCAGTTGAAGGTGCAAACTCATGCGGCTTCTTTGGTTTGGTCAAACGGAACGTCGGTGGTCACCAAAGCACTGGCAGGCAAGCCATTGGCCCAAGGCAAATCCACAGGGTAAGACTTGGACAAGCAGTCATCAGGCAAACACTCAATGGGTGCGAAGTCGCGGTGGGCAATGAATTCTGGGCGCTTGTGGCGACGAATGTGGTTGCTAACGGCACACAAACTCAAATACACACTCACGCGGTTCCAAGGCGACAAATTGCTGGCCGACGCATGCACCAGACAGCTGTGAAACAAAATCATGGAGCCAGCAGGGCCCGTGGGGCTGACAATGCCGCCTTTCTTGCCACCGGCACGTTCAACCAATTGGCTGATGAGGTCGTTATCAACGGTCCACAAGGGGTAGCTGGTGGTGGTCAAGTCGTGCTTGGCGTCGATCACGCCTTTTTTGTGGCTGCCAGGAATGAACATCAAAGGGCCGTTGAACTCGTTCACATCGTCCAAAAAAATCGCCACGTTCATGGCCCGCTCGGTGGGCATCATGTCGTCATTCAACCAAGTGCCATAGTCTTGGTGCCACTGCCACACATCACCTTCAAAAGCCATCTTGCCGTTAATTTTGAATTGGTGCATGTAAAGCTTCTCGCCAAACAAGTCCTCCACCGGCTCAATCATGCGGGGGTGTCGGGCTAATTTTGCAAAAGGCTCGCTGTACATATGCGCCGCAAAATTGGTGCGTACCGCGTCTTTGCCCTTTTCACGCACATTGAACGCTTCACGTCGGCTGTAGAGGCGCGGAACTTCTTCCACCATGACGCGTGTTTCTTCGGGGTTAAACAAACCAGGGAAAAACAAATAGCCTTCTTTGTCAAATTGCTCGTGCTGCGCTTGCGTTAATTTCATGGGGTGCTCCTCAAGACCTGAATTCAGAATTCGGGGAATTATCGCTATTTCCATCGGCAGTCGTTGACGGGGGCAGGCCTTGTATAGACATAATCCGCACATTCTTGTCACTTATGCGCCTGGAGCAACCCACATGAAAACTTTTTTTGCCCTTTTTTTTAGCTTGTTTATTTGTTTGAGCACGGTCTTGGCAGCCGATCTTTCTGATGGCAATGCCCCGCCAGACTTGGAGTCGGCCAAAGCCTTGATCGACAAAAAAGATTGGGGTTCTGCCATCACAAGCTTGGAAAAATTTGTCAAAGCCAACCCCAACAACGCCGATGGATTCAACCTGCTGGGGTACAGCTTGCGCAACAACAGACGCTACCCCGAGGCCATCTTCAACTACAAGGAAGCCTTGCGCATTGACCCCAACCACCGCGGAGCGCATGAGTATCTTGGCCAAGCCTATGTGCAAACCAAGCAACTCGACAAAGCCAAAGAGCAACTGGCCTCACTTGAAACCATATGCGGCACTCAGTGCGAGGAATACCTGGATTTAAAAAAATCCATTGCCAAATTCAAGAAGTAATGGGTGCGGGCTTGAGTGGCAAAGCAGTTTTGTAGCGAACCTGTTTCAAAGCAAAACTGCTGCGTATTTTTTCGACGCCTGGAATGGGCGAGAGTTGCTCCAAAATGAATTTTTCCAAAGCCGCCATATCGGCGATGGCCACACGAATCAAATAATCCGAGTCACCGGTCATAAGGTAGCACTCCATCACCTCATCATGGTCAGCAATACGCCGCTCAAACTCGGCCAAGGTCTGCTTGGACTGCTCTTTCAAGCTGATTGAGATGAAGACGTTCAAGCCCAGACCCAAGGCCTTGGGCTCGGTCAGCGCCACATATTTTTGAATCACCCCCGAAGCCTCTAGCGCCTTGACCCTGTTCAAACAGGGCGATGGTGAGAGGTGAACCCGTTTGGCCAATTCGACATTGGTGATGGCGCTGTTTTGCTGTAACTGGTCTAATATTTTGTAATCAGTGGAATCCAAATACATAAAATATCTCCGAAAGCAATTTTTGACATATTTTATGCTTTGAATTATGGTTTACTAACTATAAATAAGATGTTTATTTGGCTGTGTTTTCGCTATATTGGCAAGCATGAATAAACGCCTCTTCAACCCATCCTTCCCTTCTGCCAACTTGGATGAAGATCCACAAGAGACCGCCGAGTGGCGAGAAGCTTTCAACGCGGTTGTGCTGCAACATGGCGCTGAACGCGCTGGTTTTTTGTTAGACCAATTGGTGGCGCTTGCCCACCAAAACCAATTGGACTGGTCACCGGAATTGGTCACGCCCTATGTCAACACCATTGCCGTGGATGTCCAAGCGCCCTTTCCTGGTGATTTGGCCATTGAGGAAAAAATCGCCTCGCTGATGCGTTGGAACGCATTGGCGATGGTGGCAAGAGCCAACGCTGCCTACGGAGAATTGGGCGGCCATATCGCCAGTTACGCCAGTGCAGCCGATTTATTTGAGGTGGGTTTTAACCATTTCTTTCATGCCCGTAACCAATTCCACGGCGGGGACTTGGTGTTTTTTCAGCCGCACAGTGCGCCTGGTGTGTATGCCCGTGCATTTTTGGAAGGACGTCTCAATGAGCAAGACTTGGCGCATTACCGCCAAGAACTCAGCGCACCCAAAGCGGGTGCCCGTGGCCTGTCCAGCTACCCTCACCCTTGGTTGATGCCCGATTTTTGGCAGTTCCCCACAGGCTCGATGGGGCTGGGCCCCATCAGCTCCATCTACCACGCCCGGTTCATGCGCTACCTCTCGCACCGTCAACTGCTGGACTGCAGTCAGCGCAAAGTCTGGGGCGTGTTTGGCGACGGTGAAATGGATGAGCCCGAGAGCATGAGCGCATTGACGCTTGCCTCCCGCGAAAAATTGGACAACTTGGTATGGGTGGTCAATTGCAACCTGCAGCGTTTGGATGGTCCGGTTCGCGGTAATGGCCGCATCATTGACGAACTGGAAAAACTCTTTCGCGGTGCGGGATGGAATGTGGTCAAACTCATTTGGGGCAGCGACTGGGACGGCTTATTTGCAAGAGACACCCAGCAAGCGTTGGTTCGCGTCTTTGCCAACACGGTGGACGGACAAATGCAAACCTTCGCCGCCAAGGATGGGCGTTTTAACCGCGATAACTTCTTTGGCCAAAACCCCGAGCTTGCCCAACTCGCCCAAGGCCTGAGCGATGAGCAAATTGACCGCTTGAAACGCGGTGGCCATGATTTGGTCAAAATTCATGCGGCTTATGCGGCCGCAGCGGTTCACCAAGGCCAGCCCACCGTCATCTTGGCGCACACCAAAAAAGGCTATGGCATGGGACAAGCCGGTCAAGGCAAGATGACCACCCACAGCCAGAAAAAACTTGACGACACGGCGCTCCTAGAGTTTCGCAACCGCTTCAATCTGCCTTTGAGCGACGAGCAAGCCAAAGAACTGGCGTTTTTCAAACCCAAAGACGACAGCCCAGAGATGCAATACCTGCATGCGCGGCGTCACCAATTGGGAGGCTACTTGCCCAAGCGTGAAACCGCTTGCGACACCATGGCGGTGCCAGCCATCATCAGCTACGCAAGCTTTGCCGTTCAAGCCGATGGCAAAGAGATGTCGACCACCATGGCCTTTGTGCGCTTGCTGGGAAACCTCATGAAAGACCCGCAACTCGGCGCACGCATCGTCCCTATCGTGGCGGATGAGGCGCGCACCTTTGGCATGGCAAATCTGTTCAAGCAAGTGGGGATTGATCCCAGTGTGGGGCAAAAGTACGAGCCCGAAGACATGGGCTCGGTGCTGAGTTACCGCG
>JAIXYA010000027.1 GCA_027490485.1 Comamonadaceae bacterium | reverse complement strand
TGGTCAAGGGTGTGCAAATCAACAACCCCGCTTTGCAAACCATGGCCGGAAAAAACTTCAAGACCGATACCTTGCCCGTGAGCTTTATTGGGATGAACCAAATCAAGGTGCAGCAAATGCTCGACCGCGTCGGATTTCGCTGATGCAACAACGCCTTGTTCAATGGTGGCCCATGGGCATCGCCTGCGTGGTCTTAGGCGGCATGCTCTGGTGGAAACAGCTGCCAGCGGCACCACTCTCGCCTGCAGCGCAGCTGGGCAAATTGATTTTTCATGACACCAGCCTGTCTGCTTCAGGCCAGCAGTCCTGTGCGACTTGCCATGTGGCGGCGCTGGGCCACGCCTCTGCGCGTGGCTTGGAGGCGGGTGGCGCATCTTTTGAACACCCGGGCGAGCGCAATGTGCCTTCGCTACGCTACCTCTCCTTCAACCAAGGCTTGCAGTGGGATGAAGAAGGCAAAGCCAGCGGCGGCTTTTTTTGGGATGGTCGTGCTGACAGCTTGCAAGCGCAAGCAGGTGAGCCCTTTTTGAACCCTCACGAAATGGCCAACACCAGCCGTGCCGAGGTGGTGCAACGTCTGCAAGCCAGTGCCTATGCGGCGCGTTTCAGTGAAGTGTTTGGCAATGGCATTTGGCGCAACACCGACCAAGCTTTTGACGCCATGACTTCCGCCTTGGCCAGTTACCAAACCCAAGACCCGGTGTTTCACCGCTTTGACAGCTTGTTTGACCGCGTCATGCAAGGGCAAGCCCAGTTTTCTGCTCAGCAAGAGCGAGGCTGGCGGCTGTTTCAAGACGAGGAGAAGGGCAATTGCGCCGCCTGCCACACCGCCCAAGCTGCGGCCGATGGCACACCGGCCTTGTTCACCGATTTCAGCTACGACAACTTAGGCGTGCCACGCCACACCGCCATCTTGGCCAATGCCAAAGCCAACCACTTTGACCTTGGCCTGTGCAACCCCAAGCAAAACGCCTGCGGCGCGTTCAAAGTGCCTTCGCTGCGCAATGTGGCGGTGCGCCGCGCTTTTTTCCACAACGCCCGTTTTGACAATCTGCATGATGCTTTGGCTTTTTATGCCAGCCGCGACACCGACCCGGCCAAGTGGTACGGCAAGGCGTCTGCGAAATTCAATGATGTGCCTAAGGCCTACCAACGCTTGGTGAACACCAGTGAAGCGCCCTATGGTGGCAAGCTTGGCGAGTCGCCCAAACTCAGCGCGCAAGATATCGATGACCTACAAGCGTTTTTGCACACCCTCACTGACGCGGATTTACTGACAACAGTCGCAGCGCCTCGGGCCGCAACTGCTCCTCAACGCGCTGAGGTTCACGCGGGTCGTTAGGACCCCAGCCAAAGATACGCAGTCCACCCGTCGACCACGCCCAAAACAGCAGATTGGCCAATACCAAAGCCAACGCCAGCACAGTGATGTATTTCCTCATGCGGCACCCACAGCCAGTCGCACACTGACCTCGTCGCTGCTCACCGCTACACGACCTTGCGCGGTGTCGACTTGCAGCACACCACTGGCGTCCACGCCGCTGCCCACGCCCTCTTGCCCATTGCTCAAGCGCAAAGCCTGACCGCGCAACACATCTCGCTTGGCAAACCGCTCTTTAAATGGCGCAAAGCCTTGTGCCTCAAACAAACGCAGGCCATCCACCAAGGGGGCCAGCAAACGCTGCAACACTTCGGGCGGCAGCAAGGCCTCGCCCATCCATTCGCGCAAACCTGCTGCAGGGGTGCTCAATGCGCCATCCAAAGGCCCATGCAGATTGATGCCCATGCCGATCACGGTATAGCGAGAAGCGCTGTTGTCACCTTCAACCCACACCGTTTCAATCAGCATGCCCGCCAGTTTGCGCGGCGCTTGGGGTGCGTCCACCCACACATCGTTAGGCCACTTCAAACCCAGACCCAGGCTTTGCTGAGGGTCCAGCGCCTCGGCCAGGCACACCCCAACCGCCAAGGACAGCCCAGACCAATCGGGTGGCGCCAACATCAGGCCCAAAGAAAAGGTAAGGGCGTCCGCTCGCTGCCCCTGCCAAGTGCGGCCTTGCCGGCCCCTGCCAGCGGTTTGCTCCTCGGCCACCAACAAACAAGGGCGGTTGTCGCCCAAACGGGCTCTGCGCATGAGTTCGCTGTTGGTGGAATCGATGGATGGCAAGACCTCGGCATAAGCCTGTTCGGCCATAGGCTTGACCGCAGCTTGCAACGCTGTCAGCGGCCAATGCAAGGAAGCATTGCCAGCGCGCATTAAGACTTAGGAGACAGCAAGGTGCCGCGACACACGCGGGAGCCGCAATGGCAAGGGTAGTCGGCCAGCAAGGTGGCGGTGTAGGGCTCGTCAATCACCAAGCCGTAGTCGTAATTGATCTCTTCACCCGCTTTGATTTTGCGCAGGGTGCGGATGAAAATGCGTTCTCCGGCTTCATCAGCTTCGCAGTTGGGTGCGCAAGAGTGGTTGATCCAGCGTGCGTCATTGCCGCCATAAAGTGCATCGATCACATGTTTTTTGCTGACATGGAAGTAAAACGTGTGGTGCGGGTCTTTAGGATTGTGGGGGTGGCGTTTTTGCGCTTTTTTCCAACTGATCACCTCACCGATGTATTCGATCAGAATTTCGCCTTTGGCGATGTCTGTCAGGGCAAACACCCCTTTGCCGTGAACGCCTGAGCGGCGCACCTGTATGCGTTTACCGCTGTTGCTAGAAGAGGTCATGGGAGCCTGTTGGAAAATTCTGCTATGTTGGATACGTACATGTGCGCGCGTGCGCGCGAGACAGCGGATTGTAGACAAGGAAATTTCGCATGAGTAAGACACTGGTCATCGCCGAGAAGCCCTCCGTGGCGCAAGACATCGTTCGCGCCCTCACACCCAGCGCGGGCAAGTTTGAAAAGCACGACGATCATTTCGAGAACGACACCTTTGTGGTCACCAGTGCGGTGGGCCATTTGGTGGAAATCCAAGCGCCGGAAGAATTTGACGTCAAACGCGGCAAATGGAGCTTTGCGCACCTGCCGGTCATCCCGCCTTACTTTGACTTGAAGCCGGTCGAGAAAACCAAGTCACGCTTGGCGGCGGTGGTCAAGCAGGCCAAGCGGAAAGACGTGGACGCCATCATCAACGCCTGTGACGCGGGGCGCGAGGGCGAGCTGATCTTCCGTTTGATCGAGCAGTACGCCGGTGGCAAAAAGCCCTTGGACAAACCAGTGAAACGCCTGTGGCTGCAGTCCATGACGCCGCAAGCCATCC
>JAIXYA010000115.1 GCA_027490485.1 Comamonadaceae bacterium | reverse complement strand
TGCTGGCAGGCCATTTGAAGCGTCAACCCATCATCGAGTACGCACCCATGCAGGTAGCTGATGTGCCCTTGACCTGCGCCAGTGAAGATCGATTGGTGGAAATGCTGGGAAGCTGGCGCGAGACCCCTTTGGATACCGGTCTGGAGCGTTTTGTGAAATGGTTAGAGGCATGGGACCCGCTGACCTGAAATACCCCTAGACTAGCCAGCACACCCTAACTTACCCAACTTTTTTCCAGGACCCGCCATGATGAACCCATTATTTTCAAAACGCTTGCTGTGCATGGTTAGTCTTTCATTGGCGCTGCCTTGGTTCGCGGTTGCTGCCGATATGCCTGCTGCCTCACCTGCTTCCAAGGGCTTGGTGGCAGAGCGACTGACACGCATTCGTCCCGTCATTCAGACAGAAATCGATGCCAAGCGTATGCCGGGTGCGGTCTTGTTGATTGCGCGCAAAGGTGCTGTGGTGCATACCGAGGTGGTTGGCTTGCAAGACCCTGCCAGCGGCAAGCCGCTCAAAAGAGACAGTTTGTTTCGAGCCTATTCGATGACCAAGCCTATGGTCTCGGTCTTGGCCATGATGATGGTCGAAGAAGGTCAACTGCAGCTGGCTGACCCCGTGGGTAAATTTCTTCCCGCATTGGCCAATATGCAAGTCTTGGCCAACCCTGCAGACGCCTCAAGCACCACCGTGAATGCTGTTCGTCAAATCACTGTGTACGACCTGTTGCGCCATACCTCTGGCCTGACCTATGCTGAATTCACGCGGTCCCCCAGCATGAAAAGCGCTTACCAGCAAGCCGGTTTGTTTGCTCCTGAAGCACCTTCTTTGTGGATCACGCTCACCCCAGAACAGCAAGTCGAAGCTTTTGCCAAAGCCCCATTGCAATGGCAGCCTGGCAGCACTTGGGAATACGGATTGTCCACTGACCTGCTTGGCAGGGTACTCGAGGTGGTGGGCAAGAAGCCTTTGGGCAGTTTGCTCGAAGAAAAATTGATCAAACCCTTGGGTATGAAAGACACCCACTTTGTGGTTCCCGCCAACAAAGCAGACCGACTGGCACAAGCCTTGGCCATAGACCCGCTGACCAAAGCGCCCATGCCTGCCATGCTGGACGTGACCAAGGTCCAGGGCAATGACTCCGGAGGTGCGGGCCTGAGCACCACCGCTGACGATTACCTGCGGTTTTGCCAGATGCTGCTCAATGGTGGCAGTTTGGATGGCCGACGCTATCTCAGCAGAAGTACGGTGGCGCTGATGACCGCTGATCACCTTGGTCCCAAAGTCGCCACTCCTTTGCAACCCGGTGAACTGTTGATGGGTGTCCAAGGCTATACCTTTGGCCTAGGGTTCATGGTACGCCAAGGCGCCGGCATGGCCAGCGTTGCTGGCTCCGAAGGAGACTATGCTTGGGCAGGTGCAGGCGGTACCTTCTTTTGGATAGACCCGAAGGAGCAACTTATCGGTGTATTAATGGCACAAACACCTGGTCCCATTCGTCAATACTATCGGCGTATGGTCAAACAATTGGTTTACCAAGCATTGGAGTAAATAGTGCCCATCACACAAAAAAAACTGATCGATCACCTGAAAAAAGAGGTTTATTGCAAACTGGGTGTTTCACCTGTACATGGCATAGGCGTGTTTGCCGTGCGATCTATTCCCAAAGGAATTCACCCGCTCAAGAGTTACTTGAACGTTAAAGAGGTGGATATTAATAAGAAGCTGATTAAAGACTTACCCAAGGGCGTTCGCCAACAAATCGACACCTTTTGCTTCTACAACAAAAAAACAGTGTCAATCCCTACCATTGGGCTCAATTCATTTGATTTGGCGGTCTACCTCAACCACTCCAAAAAACCGAATTTAAAGTTTAAAAAAGCCGGTGTACTGATAAGCCTGAGGAAAATCGCCGAAGGTGAAGAACTGTTTATCGATTACGACATCAGCTTCGGCGAGAAGCACTTTTTCTAAAAAACCAGCTTAACCCACCATGGCCAAAACCATGGTGTCATCGGTTTGCGCAGCGGCGGGTTCGTCTCTGAAAATTTGGTTGAACTGATGGGGTTTGAAGTCAGTGACCAAAGGCGATGTTGGATCTGTGACCAAGGGGTGTGCTTTGTCAATCAGAGCCATCGCATAAATAGGTTCAAAGTCCGTCACAAACAAAGCCTTGTAGCCGTAGTCATCAACGGGTCCAAGGTTGTAATAGCGCAAGCCATTTTTAGCCGCCCAGCGGCAAGCTTGTAAACAGGCATAAATACCAGGTGAACGGTTTTTATGGGCTCGGTTCCATTGGCAAAAACTTCCGTAAAGCTGGTTGTACTTTGGCAGCAATATGGAGACATCAGTCAACACCAGTTCGCCTTCTGTGTCGCGAATCCTTAAAACCAAAACTTCCAAGTCACGAACGTAGTCGACAAAGCCCTCTACCTCGCGGTCATCAATGCAGTAGTTGGCAAAGTGCTCACCCCCCATTTCGAACATATCGTCAATGGTGAGTTGATTGCCAGGAATGCGCTCTTCTGTGTAAGTGAAATGTTTGTATTGCTTATCGAGTTCGCGGAATTTGCGTTCACGACGTGCCTCAGACCAGAAGTCTTCTGCAAAGGTGTCGACCAAACCGTACTTGTCGTTGATTGGTACACCATAGGGGCTGTCGGGGGGGAGTGCATACACAACGAAGGGTCGCGGTGCAAAATTGAGCATCTCCTCAGAGACATTGATATAGGGGCAAAGGGCATCCCAACGGGTGGTGTAGTAAAGAATATCGTTGTGGTCGCTTTCAACCAGTAAATTGTCCTCAGTCCAACTTTGGTAGCCTACATGCCGAACCTTGGGTGCAGAAGAAAACAGGTTCGCAGGTTTGAACTGGTAAAGCGTGCCATTCATAGTGTTGCCTTTTGTGTTGATTTTTTAGATTTACTTTTTTCGGGTGTGATTTTTTTCAAGTCGAAATACGCCTTGTCCACCTCGTAGTTCTGCTGCAAAAAAACAGGGTCTTTCTCTTCAAGCTTGGCCACAGTGCGCTCGACCTTGGCCATATGGGCAGACGCTTCGCTGTTGATGTCAGCCAGTCCTGCGATGTATTCATCCATCAAAGGACAGTCAGCGTCAAAATAAAATTTTTGCTTGTTGGGGTTGTAGCTCAGGGGATAAAGAGTGCACCCAAAAGGTTTGTCTTCACCAAGGGAGCAACCCTGAGGGCCAAGGTGATCGCATTGGGTTTGGATACAAATGCTGCCAAACCGCTTCTCTTCTTTTCGGGTGAGGGTGATTTCGAGTGAGGGATAACCCGACTCAACGTTACAGCAACGCTGGCATTCGGCGCAGTGGTCAAACAACACGCATCAACTCCGAGGGATACATGGTGCGGACAAATAAGTGCGCATGGGGCAAACAAATACAAGTGTCATCAAGCTTCGGTAGGTTTGAAATCAGCATCTTGCAAGGGGTTCAAACCAAAATTCCTTATGTAGTGAACACATACCAACAACATGAATAATTATTAACGGATTTGACATGTTGCGTCAAGAAATCCTTTTTTGTTTCTTTAGATGATTTAAGTGATTTAAAAAAACAAATGTATGGCTGTCAATCCTCTCTACTTAGGTGATTGAATACAGCTCAACAACATCTTTATTGAAAACAGCTGCGACAAAAACTTTGGCACGTTGCATATCTGCGACATGAATTTCAAACCATGCGACGGGGTTGCGGTGCATGCGCATACTCATGGTTTTTTTGCTGGTGTGGCAGGTGCAATTTTGACCGCGTCTCCATCGCTCACACCGTCAGGTGGGCTTTCAATCACGCTGTCCGAGGCTTCTAAACCAGAAGACAACTCGACCTTGTTGCCATAGTCGCGCCCAATCACGACAGCCTTCAGAACCACTTTGTTGTCAGGCGAGACAGTTGCCACACGCAAACCCGCTTTGGTAAATATCAATGCACTTGGGGGCACACTCAGGCCAGAGGAGATGCCTGGTAATTCAAAACTCACATTAGCAAACCCGCCCGGTATCAAAGTACCACTGGCGTTTTCGGCAGAAAGCTGAACCAACATACTGCCCGAACCAGCGCTGATGGCTTGCGACAGGGTTTGCACTTTGGCGATGTAGGTTTTCCCAGGACTTTCGGGGACGGTGAACTTGGCGATGGCACCTTTTTGAATTTGCGACACATAAGCTTGGGGTAAATTTACATACAAACGTAAACGTTTGATGTCGGACACCACGAACAACTCCGTACCTGCACTGCCGCCCACATTGATCAGGGCCCCCACATCGGTATTGCGAGCGGTGATGACGCCATCAAAAGGCGCCACGATGCGACTGAAGTTTTTCAGAGCCTCAACACGGCTGACATTGGCTTGAGAGGCGGCAACGATGGCTTGCTTGGCTTTGAGGTCGCCCAGTTTTTCTTCTACGGCTTGAGAAGATACAAAATTGGTGGCCTGCAATGACTGCCAACGCTTGGCGGTGTTTTCGGACAAAGCTGCATTGGCTTGTGTACTGGCTAATTCGGCTTTGGCTTGAAGGATTTGTTGATCAAGGTCTGGGGTATCGATTTCCGCCAACAGTTGGCCGGCTTTGACAGGGGTACCAATGTCGGCTTTCCAACTTTTCAAATAGCCACTGATACGCGCATAAATAGGCGCTTTAGAGAAAGCTTCGATGCGACCAGGTAAATCCAGCGTAGGGGTTGCATTCGCTGGAACAGGCGCGATCACAGTCACTGTCCGTACCGATTGCGTTTGGGCCTGATCTTTCAGCAGCTTTGCGTTCGTCGTGCGTGAGCTGATACCGCTATAAACCACATAAGCTGCTACGGCGGCTCCCAATAACAGGGCGGTCCATAACAAGCCGCGTGACACAGTGGGGGTTGACGACTCAAGCATGCTTAACTCCGGGAAACGAGGGTGTGGGGCGTGATTGCCCACGTTGGGTATGAACCAGACTGAAGATCAAGGGGACGATGACCAAGGTGGCAACGGTGGCAAAGCAAAGCCCGCCAATGACCGCTCTGCCAAGTGGTGCGTTTTGCTCGCCGCCTTCACCCAAGCCTAATGCCATGGGAATCATGCCAATCATCATGGCCAAAGCCGTCATCAATACCGGTCTGAAACGCACAAAACCAGCGTCTAAAGCAGCAGCCAGGGGGTCGCCCCATTCTTCTAATCGTTCGCGGGCAAAGCTGATAACCAGCACACTGTTGGCGGTAGCAACACCCATGCACATGATGGCGCCAGTCAAGGCCGGCACGGACAAGGTGGTGCGGGTGGCAAACAACATCCAAACAATGCCTGCCAGCGCTGCGGGCAGGGCGCTGATGATCACCAAAGGGTCTCGCCACGATTGGAAATTCACCACGATCAAAAAATAAATCAGCACCACAGCAGCCAACAAGCCCCAGAGCAAACCAGAAAAAGCTTTCTCCATGGTCCTCACCTGACCCAGCAAAACAACCTTGGTTCCTTTGGGTAAATCAGCCTCTGTTTCAGCAATAACGCGTCGTACCTCTTTGGCCACGCTGCCTAAATCGGTGTCTTGCGTGGTGGCGTTGATTTGAACCATGGGTTGTGAGTCGTACTGGCTCACCACGGCGTTGCGGGTGGTACGGTTAAAGCTGGCGATACCGGCCAACAATTGTTGGGTGTTATTGGCCCCAGAAGACACTGGCAGGTTAGCCAAATCATTGAGCGAATCTAAGTTGTATTGAGGCGTTTGCATCACCACACTATAGGAAACGCCATTGGCGGGATTGAGCCAAAAGGTTGGTGCGACTTGGCTGCTACCAGCAAGGTTGACCACCAAGTTGTTGGTGACATCTCTGGGGGTGATGCCAAGCTCTTGGGCTTGTCCGCGGTCCATGTTGACATCAAAGACTGGACTTTTGGCTGATTGCTGTATGCGGGCATCCGCAACACCAGGAATGCCGCGAATCGCTTTCAACAAGGTGTTGGCGTACTCAAAATTAGCCGCCAAATTCGCACCTCTGATTTGAATGTCAATCGGCGCAGGTGCGCCGAAATTCAAAATCTGACTCACGATGTCGGCAGGTGGAAATGAAAAAACGGTATCGGGAAATTCCGTTGGCAAGATTTTGCGCAGTTCTCGAACATAGTCGGCTGTGGGCTTGTGTCCTTTGCGCAAAGCAATTTGGATGTCACCGTCTTGGGTGCCAATAACGCCAGTGTTGTTGTAGATCAGGTTGATCCAACTGGGTGGCAAGCCGATGTTGTCTACCAAGGTGGTGATTTCTTCAGGGGGAATAACCTTCAGAATGGTTTTTTCGATGGCGGCAAACCGAGCAGCAGTCTCTTCTACCCGGGTTCCAACGGGAACCCGTGCATGGATCAGAATTTGTCCACCGTCGACATCAGGAAAGAAGTTGCTGCCCAAATAAGGCACGAGCGCAAATGACGCCAAGATAAAACCCATGAATACCGTGATGACTTTGATTCGGTTGAGTAAGGCCAGATGCAAGACGCTTCGGTAACCAGCCCGAAACTTTTCAAAGCCTGATTCAAACCCACGTTGAATTTGGACCAAAGGGTTGCGACTGGCAGGCAAGCTTTGATTGTTGCCATGCATATCGGTATGCGCTGCATGGGGCTTGAGCAAATAGTTGGCCATGGTGGGAACCAAGGACCTGGACAAAAAGAATGAAAACACCATGGCAAGCATTACCGCTTCTGCCATGGGCACAAACAGGAACCGGGCGACACCATCTAAAAAGAACATCGGCACAAACACAATACAAATGCACAGTAGCGAGATAAAGGCTGGTGTGACGATTTGTGCGGCACCGTCCAAGATGGCAGTCTCTACATCCTTGCCTTGCTCAAGGTGCCAGTTGATGTTTTCAATGGTCACGGTGGCATCGTCGACCAAAATGCCGACGGCCAGTGCCAAACCACCCAAGGTCATGATGTTGAGGGATTCACCAAGGGCGGCCAATCCCATGATGGCACCCATGATGGACAAAGGGATGGAGACGGCAATGATGATGGTCGAGCGCCAACTGCCTAGGAAAAGAAAAATCATCACGCTGGTCAAAGCCGCCGCAATCGCGCCTTCCATGGCAACAGCGGTGATGGCAGATCGCACAAAAATAGATTGGTCATTCAGCGGTTTGACTTCCAAAGTAGGCGGTAACGAATCCTTCATAGATTGAAGTTTTTCGCGCACACCGTCGACAATGGCCAGGGTGGAGGTGGTGCCATTTTTGAGCACCGACATCAATACAGAGCGATTGCCATCGACATGTACGATGTTGGTTTGCGGTGCATTGCCATCATGCACATTGGCCACGTCCCGCAGGTAAATCATGGCGCCATTGACCGACTTGACGGGTATGTTGGCCAAGTCTTTGATCTCAGTGGCAGCATTATTCAGGTTGATGGTGTATTCCAGGCTGCCAATCTTTTGGGTGCCAACAGGCGTGACGATATTTTGAGCAGCCAGTGCAGCTGCAACGTCTTGCGCACTCAAGCCCCGTGCTTGGAGCTCGGGTAACTTCAAATCCACTTGAACGAGACGCGACTTTCCACCATAGGGAAAGGGAATGGCGGCTCCAGCCACAGTGACCAAGGGTGTGCGCACTTGTGTGAGCCCGAGGTCAGCCAAATTTTGTTCTGACAGCCCCTTGCCTGATAACGCCAATTGCAAAATCGGTACGGTGGAGGCGTTGTAATTCACAATCAAGGGTGGCAAAGTGCCGGGCGGCATTTGACGAACCATCAACTGAGAAATAGCGGTCACCTGTGCATTGGCAACAGCGATATTCACGCCTGGATGAAAGAAAATTTTGACGATGCCTACACCCGCATAAGAGTTGGCCTCGATGTGCTCAATGTCATTGACCGTGGTGGTCAGCACCCGTTGGTACAAATTGGTGATACGCCCAGCCATTTGATCTGGCGGTAAACCGGTATACGCCCACGCAACAGCAATCACGGGGATGCGTATTTCAGGAAAAATATCTGTCGGTGTTCGCAAAGCAGCCAAGGGGCCGAGCACCAACATCAATAGCGCCATCACCACAAATGTATAAGGCCTTTTGAGGGCTACGCCAACAACATCAACCAGCATACTTCTTAGCCTTTTAGTTCATTCAAAAAAGCTCAACACCCAAGCCGCATCTGCATCGCTTGGGAACACTGGGTAATGTACTTGCTGAATTACGCTGTCATAAACCACCATGGTCAGCCTTTTGATCAATGTCTTTCCATCCACAACGAAGGTGGGTAATTGCAAGGCCTTTTGAAATTGAAGTTGGGCATCACTGAGTACAGGAAAGGGCAGTTGCAAGCGTTCGGCCAATTCTTGCTGGTAGGGTGTGGATTGTGTGCTCAGGCCAAAGACTTGCACACCACTTGCTTTCAGAGCAGGGTGCGCTTCTTTGTAGGCATTGGATTGGGGAGTACAACCACGTGCGCCTGGTATTTGGTCCCAGCCAGATGGCAAGGGTATACCGGGTACGCCTGTCATGGGGTAGCAGTAAATCACTACCCAGCCCATTAGATGACCGACATCGACTAGCGCACCATGCGTTCCCATCAGATGTACAGACGGCACAGTCATGCCCTTTAAATGTTGGGCAGCACCATCGTCTTGGGGAACGGGAAGGTTATCGGGGGTGGTGTTGTAGTTGGACATGGCTTTACATTCAGTGACAACATGGCTATTTTGGACTAGCAATGCACAAACAACTTGGCACCTAGGGGTCAGCTGGGGCACTGTTACCGGGAAAATGCAGAATAAAGATAAAGTGTCTTTTTTTTTGAGCGCAGTTGGGTAAAAAAGCCCTTTATTGCTTCACATGGAGGAATTAATTGACATGATTCTTGGCATGAACCATTTCACTGCTATCGCCAAAGATCCAGTAGCCACTTTGGATTTCTATGAACGCATCATTGGGTTGAAAGTTGGGCCGCGCCCAGACTTAGGCTTCCCTGGTGCGTGGCTTTATGCTGGCGACACTGCGGTACTTCATTTGTACTTTGAGCGTCCTGTTCCCAACCCGCCTGCTGGCGTTATTGACCACATGGCTTTCACTGCAAAAGATTTGAAGGCGGTTAAATTGGTCTTCGATTCGTCAGGATATCCCTATAGATTGCAGCACCGACCCAATGGGCCATGGCAGATTTTTTGCGAAGACCCCAGTGGTGCCAAAGTAGAGCTCAATTTCAGCCCACTTGAGAGCTTAGATTGAAAAAACAAAATGCCCGTGAAAAAGTTCAAGGGCTGTCAATTTGGTCACGCCCCACGGATTCCAATTCAGAAAAGCTGATATTCAATATCCTTAGATAGTGACCTATGAGAAAAGAAAATGATTTAAGCAAATTACGTAAATCCCCATTTACTTTCTTACTCATAGCCACAACTGCAATTTGCATGCTTGGCTCGTTGCACGCCGAACCACTGGCGCAATACCTTTGGAAGCGCAGAGTTGTCCTGAGCTTTTCGGCTGCCGAGTCAACACCTGAGCGTATTTCTTTGTTGAAGCAAATCGAGCAATATCAGTGTGAATTTGATGACCGACAAATGGTTCATATTGACTTGATTGCCGGATCAAGTGATCACCTACTTTTGAGTCGTCAATTTTCCTTGCCAGATATGGATTTCAATCTGGTGCTATTGGGCAAAGATGGGGACGTCAAGTTGCTTACAAGCCAGCCATCACTTGAAAAATTACTGACACTGATTGACACCATGCCCATGCGACAAAGAGAGTTGCGCATGGGGAATTGTCGTTGATGCCATGGTTGCTTGACGAATGTGATGACCTGGCCCTCAATGCTCAACAAGTCACGGGTGTTAAAGCTGATCGTGATTTAACAGTCGTTTGGGCAGTTGCCAAAGGATCATTGTTAAACAAATGCTCTTCATTCATGGCCTGCACATTTGGCACATACGCAGGCCTTTCCCTTGGCTTGATCTGGTACCAGATCTATCAATGCAGGTGTAAAAACTGCATCCATGCACCAGCAGCGCTCAGGCTTAGTGCCCGTTGCTTTTGCCCTTTCCATGGCACAAATATTAGGTTCGTGGCAGATAGGGCAGCGAGTTGGATCAATGGTGTTCATGAATACCTTTAAGCTTGAGAAGGTGACTCCAGGAATGCTCCTAAGCGCTTGTTCTATAAAGGTATTTGGTGGTGGCGCTTCACGGATTCGAACCGCGGACCTGTGGATTATGATAAAAGTTTACATCAAAAAAACCTAGCATTTACAGTGCTTGTAGCTTTGTAGTAAGGATTGTGCGATGAATTGTGCAATAAGATTTTTTTGATTTAACTTCAGAGTAGCTCATCCGTTACAAGTTGTAACGTTCAAAAAGACTACTTAGATATCGCTTTCAAGTTTGTATTTGGTAGGAGTTCGACACCATGATCAGACAACGAACTTTGAAATCCTGTTTTTTCGACTCCCTTATCTTCTTAAGTTGAACTGTTGCTCAGAATCTTTATCGGAGAAGATAAATGCTATTCCAGGGGCGACCATAAATACTTGCTGTCCAAGTGCATGCTCAAGATAGTCTTTGAGTTCGCCCTGGGAAAAGTACTTTTGAAAAGTATTTCTTGATGTTAAAAAGCTATCGCGAAAGGGTTTTCCTGGTTGTTCAGGCCCGTACAACATTACTGAGACCGCAAGAACTTTTTTTGCAAGAGCAAAAGCCTTTTGAATCGCTTCGACACGTTCTGCTGAATCTTCGATCACATTAACGACGAACCCTAAATTAACAACATCAGCAGATTGAATCTCGTTTTCAGGTGCGTAATGAGGATCCCACCCACTAACTGGTATTCCAGCTTCCTTTAGTGCTGACATGTCTGTACCGCGACCACAGCCATAGTCAAAGAAGGAGCTCTTGACCTGCCCCCTTCCAGCCGCTCTCGGCGGACAAAAGTCCGTGCTTAATGAGGATCTGAATTGGAGCAGAAAGTGTTGACCTGTTCAGTGCAGTAAGGTGACCGTCAGTATTCTTGGGGACAACGTGTTCCCCACTCTTAAGCCGGACGATCGGGAT